>CAVKFX010000020.1:0-5378 GCA_963655625.1 uncultured Eubacteriales bacterium
TCTCGCGACATGTGCGTGAGAGAAAATACCTCTCAGGCTGCCAGTGTGGAATTTTGAGCCAAGGGCTCAAAATTATGCGCGCAGCAGACTTGGGGCCTTTTGTCGGAAAAACCCGGAGGGTTTTTCGACAAACTCAAACCCTCTGCCCATCGGCAGAGGGTTTGCATTTTCTCCGTTGCATTATGTTTTCCGTTGCGGTATAATATACAAGTTAAAATATGCCCACTGGGAGCCGGCGACCAGGGCCGCCGACCCCCTATCTGAAAAGCGGCGGGCGAGAGCCGGTGGGACGGGCAAGCTGCGCAGGCGTTACCCGGACGATCCTCACCTCACGCCGCTTGCACCATCCTATGCGCATCGGCTCGGCCCGGTGCCAAACCCAATGAGAAAGGACCCCTTTACCATGATCAAGATCGCTCCCTCTATTCTTTCCGCCGACTTTGCCAACCTCGGCCGGGACATCCGGCGCATCGACTCTGCCGACTATGTCCATGTGGATGTGATGGACGGCCTGTTTGTGCCCAATATCTCCATCGGCATCCCGGTGGTGAAGTCCATCCGTCCGGTGACGGCGCTGCCCTTGGACGTACACCTGATGATCGACCGTCCGGAGCGGTATGTGGAGCAGTTCTGCGACGCTGGCGGAGACATCGTCACCTGCCATGTGGAGGCGGACACGGAGGAGAACATCCATCTGGCTCTGAAAAAGATCCACGCCAAGGGTAAAAAGGCCGGGGTGGTGGTAAAGCCCAGGACCCCCGCCTCGGCGGTGCTGCCGTTTATCGATGAGGTGGAGCTGATTCTCGTCATGACCGTGGAGCCGGGCTTCGGCGGGCAGAAATTCATGGCCGACATGATGCCCAAGGTCCAGCAGATCCGCGCCTATATCGACGCCATGAATCCTCTCTGCGAGCTGGAGGTGGACGGCGGCGTGGACCCCGACACCTGCAAAATCTGCATTGCCTCCGGCGCCAATGTGCTGGTGGCCGGTTCCTCGGTATATAAGGCCGAGGATATTCCCGCCCGCATCCGGGCCCTGAGAGGGTGAGTCTATGGAGTACTTTCCCGCACCTCTGGAAAAACTGACGGAGCAGTTTGCGAGGCTCCCGGGCGTGGGCCGCAAGTCTGCCCAGCGGCTGGCGTTTTTCGTGCTGGGTCTGTCTATGGAGGAGGCCCAGACCTTTGCCGACGCTATTGTGGACGCCAAAAAGAGCGTGACCCTCTGCCCGGTGTGTCAGAACCTTACCGCCGGGGGCCTTTGCCCTGTGTGTGCCTCCCCCAAGCGGGACGAGAGCACCATCTGCGTGGTGGCCGACCCCCGGGATGTGCTGGCCATTGAGCGCAGCCGGGAGTATAACGGGCGCTACCATGTGCTCCACGGGGTCCTCTCGCCTATGAACCATGTGGGGCCCGACGACCTGCAGATCAAATCCCTGGTGGAGCGGGTGGCCGCCGGTGGCATTCAGGAGGTCATCATGGCCACCAACCCCGACACCGAGGGGGAGGCCACGGCCATGTATCTCTCAAGGCTGCTAAAGCCCTTCGGAGTGAAGGTCACCCGCCTGGCCTACGGCATTCCCGTGGGCGGACACCTGGAATTTGCCGATGATGCCACGCTGATGCGGGCCCTGGAAGGGCGGCGGGAGCTGTGAAAAAACGGATCTGCACGGTGCTGGCGGCGGTGATGCTGGTGTCCCTCACCGCCTGCGGCAAGACGGAGGAACTCGCCCGGCAGGAGCTTTTCGCCATGGACACCTACATGAGCCTGGCGGCCTATGGAGAGGACGGCCAGGAGGCTCTGGCCGCTGCGGCACGGGAGATCAACCGTCTGGAGCAGGAGCTTTCCCGGACGGTTTCTACCAGCGATGTTTACAAATTGAATGAAAGCGGCAGCGCCGTGGTCAGCGAGGAAACGGCGAATTTGCTGCAAAATGCCATGTCTTACAGCGCCGCGACGGGCGGGCTGTTTGATGTGACGGTGGCGCCCCTGGTGTCCCTGTGGGGCATCACCACGGATAACCCCCGGGTCCCGTCCCAAAGTGAAATCGACGCGCTGCTGCCTTTGGTGGGGAGTGGCCATATCCATATGGATGGCAATGCCGTGACCCTGGATGACGGCTGCGCCGTGGACCTGGGCGGCATCGCCAAGGGCTATGCCAGCGACCGGGTGGCGCAGGTGCTGGGGCAGTACGCCGTCACCGGGGCCGCCGTGTCCCTGGGGGGCAATGTGTATGTGTGCGGGCAGAAGCCCGACGGGGCAAACTGGAGCGTGGCGGTGCAGGACCCGAAAAACACCGATTCTTACGCCATGACCTTGGAGCTGACGGATGTGTTTGCCGTGACCTCCGGGGGCTATCAGCGGTATTTTACCGGGGAGGACGGCACGGTGTATCAGCATATTTTAGATCCCCGCACCGGCCGCCCCGCCCAAACGGATCTGCTGTCGGTGACGGTTATCGGAGAAAACGGGACTATGGCCGATGCCTATTCCACGGCCCTCTATGTCATGGGGGAGCAGGCCGCCTGCGACTTTTGGCGGCAGAGCGGCGGGGCCTTTGACCTGGTACTCATTACGGCAGACGGACGGGTGCTTTACACCCCCGGCCTGGCTGATCACATTTCCCAAAAGGGGGCAGACTATGACTTCCAAGAGGTCTCAGCCTGAATTAAAACCGAAACCGCTGGACGCCCTGGTGGTGCTGACGGTGGTGCTGCTGGCCGTGGGTGCGGCCCTACTTGCCTACGGCGGCAAGAATAGTGATGCCCTCACCGCCACCGTGCAGCACCGGGGCCAGGTGGTGGCCCGGGTGGCGCTGTCTTCACTGACGGAGGAGAAAACCGTTACCATTGACGGCACCTACCATCTGACCGTTATCCTGGATAAAACCGGTGCCGCCGTCACGGAGAGTGACTGTCCCGGGCGGGACTGCGTTCACACCGGGCGCATTACCCGGGCGGGACAGAGCATCGTGTGCCTGCCGGAGCAGGTGGTCGTCACCCTGGAGGGGACGGGCTCCGGGCCGGATGTGGTGCTGGGATAAGGGGGCGCGGAGATGAAGCTGACAACGAAAAACCTGGCCCTCTGCGCCGTTTTGACGGCCCTGGCCCTGGGGCTCAGCACGCTGGAAAACCTGTTTCCCGTGTCCCTGGTGGTGCCTCTGCCGGGCATCAAGCTGGGCCTTGCCAACATCGTCACGGTGTTCGCCCTGTATCAGCTGGGGGCCGTACCGGCGTTGGGGATCTTAGTGGCCCGATGCCTGCTGGGGTCCCTGTTTGCGGGGAACGCCTCGGCCCTGCTGTTTTCCCTTATGGGCGGCGTGGGGGCGATGGTCGTGATGATACTTTTGCGGCGGGCCAGGGGCCTCTCTATTTACGGCGTGTCCATCGCCGGGGCGGCGGCTCATAACATCGGCCAGATCGGCGCGGCCATGATCGTTCTGGGCGGCACGGCAGTGCTGGGGTATCTGCCGGTGCTGCTGGGGGTGTCCCTGTTTACGGGGACCCTCACGGGCTTTGTGGCGGGACTGCTGTTTCGGGCTATGAAAAACATACATTTTATCCAGTGAGGAGCGTGTGATATGGATAGAAAAGACGAGATCATTTTGCAGCAAATGGATCTGATCCGCTCCATGACCGAGCGGAACCTCCGCAGCATGGACACGGATTTTTGGGGCACTCCGTTTATGGAGAAAAAGACGGACCGGGCCCCAAAGCCGGAGAAATCTGAGAAGCCGGAGAAGCCCGCCCCTCAGACCCAGGCGGAAAAGCCGGAGGAGAAGGAGGAAATTCCTCCCAAGGAGAAGATCGAGGACCTGCTGGCGGAGCTGGACAGCTATGTGGGCATGGATGCCATCAAGGCCGAGGTACGCAGCCTCATCAACATGGTGCAGGTGTATAAGCTGCGCCGGGAGCATGACCTCCCCACCACAGATATGTCACTGCACATGGTCTTTTCCGGCAACCCCGGCACCGGCAAGACCACCGTGGCCCGCATCATGTCCCGCATCTATCACAGCCTGGATATTCTCTCCAAGGGCCAGCTGGTGGAGGTGGACCGCAGCGGCCTGGTGGCCGGCTATGTGGGCCAGACGGCCCTCAAGACCCAAAAGGTCATTGAAAAGGCCATGGGCGGCGTGCTGTTCATCGACGAGGCCTATGCCCTCAACGGCAAGAGCGAAAACGACTTCGGCCAGGAGGCCATCGACACGATCCTGAAGGCTATGGAGGATCACCGGGACGACCTGGTGGTCATCGTGGCGGGCTACACGGAGCTGATGGATAAGTTTATCCACTCCAACCCCGGCCTGGAGTCCCGCTTTAACCGCTTTTTGATGTTTGAGGATTATACTCCGGAGCAGATGGTAGCCATTTTCAAGATGCAGTGCAAGAAGGGCTGCTATGTGCTGGCCCAGGGCACCGAGGAGCTGGTACGGGACTTCATTGCCGAGGAGAGCGCCGACGATTCCTTTGGCAACGCCCGGGGGGTGCGCAACCTCTTTGAGCATATCCTGGTGGCTCAGAATAACCGCCTGGCCAAGATGGAGAACGTGACCCGGGACGACCTGATGCAGATCCTTCCCGACGACGTGCTCCACGCCCGGGGCAAGATAGACGAATGAGAAAAGCGAGGCGGCAAGACCCATGAACGACATCACGCTGCGCCATGTGTGCAAGTCCTATACCACCCAGTCTACGGATATTATGATCGACCACGCGCAACCTCCTACCCGCACACGGCAAGTGCTGCGGGACGTGAATGTGACCTTTCCGCTGGGAAAGCTCACCGTCCTGGTGGGCCGCAGCGGTTGCGGAAAAAGCACACTGCTGCGCCTGCTTTCCGGGCAGGATCAGCCCGACTCCGGGGAAATTGAAATTCCGGAGGGCTGGCACAGTGCGGTACTCAGTCCCGACCCCTATGTCATCACCTGGACCAGCGTCCTGCGCAATGTGGCCATGGCCTGCGGCGTGGGCCGCACCCCGGAGGAGCGGCTGCAGCTGTCGGAGGATTTTGTGGAGATGGTGGGTCTCGCGGACTATGCGGACCTGACTCCGGCGGAGCTATCCACGGGTATGAAGCAGCGGCTGGGCCTGGCCCGGGTGCTGGCCAGCCAGGCGGAGCTGCTCTTAATGGACGAGCCCTTCGCGGCATTGGATTTTCTCACGCGGGCGGAGCTGCAGGGCCAGCTTTTGGAGATACAGAGGCGGATGCCCCGGACCATTGTGCTGGTGACCCACCAGCTGGACGAGGCTATTTTGCTGGCGCAGAAGATCGTGGTGATGCACTCGGACAGCAGCCTGTGGGAGTGCGGCCTGGAGGATTGCCCCTACCCCCGGAATGTGGACGAGCCGCGGATGCGGGCGCTGAAGCAGCGCATCAC
>CAVKFX010000021.1:0-6360 GCA_963655625.1 uncultured Eubacteriales bacterium
CCCACCGGCCGAGGCGGAGCACCCGCACAGTACAACAGCCAGCAGTGCTGCGCACAGGAACAGCCGGGGGACAAACAGAAATCCCGTTTTTCCAGTTTCTTCCATTTCTTCCTTCCTTTCCCGCACATGTTATTATTTGCAATTATAGCATAGAGCAAGGCGGACTACAGGGCATTTCCCGAAGTGTCAATTGACACTTTTGGAATTATACGCCATGAAGCACTTTCCTTTTGGCTGCGCCTCCTGTATAATGACTAAAAAAACTATCCGGAGAAAAGCCATGAAATTCTGCCAGCAATTAAGTGAATATCTCTGCCGGCTCTCCTGCACAGGCAAGGAGCTGTGCGCCTTGGCCGGCATATCCGCCGCCTCCTTCAGCCGCTATAAAAACGGCGAGCGCGTCCCGGAGCTGGGCACCCCGGCCTTTGAGGAGCTGTGCCGCGCCCTGGGGGAGATCGCCGCCCGGCGGGGCCGGACGGACCTCACCCCGGAAGCCGTGCGCGCCGCCTTTCTCACCTGCGAGGACTTTGTGGCCACGGACAAGGAGCAGCTGCGCCAAAATTTCAACACACTCATCTCGGCTCTAAGCCTCAACCTCACCCGCCTATGCCAGTACACCAATTACGACCCCTCCACCATTTTCCGCATCCGCAGCGGCAGCCGGCGGCCGGCCGACTCCCGGCAGTTTGCCGGGGCCGTGGCCTCCTTTGTGGCCCGGGAGGTCGCTTCGCCCCGGGAGCTGGAGACCCTGGCGGAGCTGCTGGCCTGTCCGGTGGAAGAGATAGCGGACCTCTCCGCCCGCTATGCGCGGCTGTGCAGCTGGCTGGTGCAGGCGCAGCCTGCCCGCAGCCAAGGGGACATCACCGATTTTTTAAGCAAGCTGGACGAGTTCGACCTGAACGAATACATCAAGGCTATCCATTTTGACGACCTCAAAGTGCCCACCATGCCCTTCCAGCTCCCTACGGCCCGGTATTATTACGGGCTGAAGGAGATGATGGACAGTGAGCTGGACTTCCTCAAGGCCACGGTCCTCAGCCGGTCCATGGACCCGGTGACCATGTATAGCGATATGCCCATGGGCGAAATGGCCAAGGACCCGGAATTTCCTAAAAAGTGGATGTTCGGTATGGCCATGATGCTGAAAAAGGGCCTGCACCTGAACCAGATCCACAACCTGGACCGATCCTTTGAGGATATGATGCTGGGGCTGGAGAGCTGGATCCCCATGTATATGACCGGGCAGATCTCGCCCTATTATCTGAAAAACGCCCCCGGCGGCCCTTTTTTGCACCTGCTGAAGGTGTCCGGGGCGGCAGCCCTCAGCGGCGAGGCCATCGCCGGCCGCCACGCCCAGGGGCGGTATTACCTGACCAAAAACAAGCGGGAGCTGGACCATTATGCCATGCGGGCCCGGGCCCTGCTGGATAACGCATACCCCCTTATGGACATCTATCGCAGCGACCGGGAAAGCGAGAGGAATACTTTTCTGCTGGCCGACACCAGAAAGCCGGGGCACCGCCGCAGTATTCTCTCCACGCTGCCGCTGTATACGGCCAGTGAGGACCTCCTGGAACATATTTTGGCCCGGAACGGCATTGATGCGGAACAAAAGCAAAGAATAAAAAGGTACGCCGCGGCGCAGAGACAAAGAATCATGGCCATTCTGGCAGAGGGAACGGTGGAGGACGAGAGCCCGGTCTTTACGCCGGAGGAATTCAGGGAGAAGCCGCCGGTGCTGGAGCTGTCGGGGGTGTTCTGTGAAGCCGACATTCCGTACAGCCAAGAGGAATATGCGGCGCATTTGAACGATACGAGGGCCTTTGCCGCTCAGAATCCGAATTATAGCTGGGAGATGAGCGGAAGCCAGGCGTTCCGCAACCTGCAGATCCTGATCCACCAGGGGCGGTGGGTCATGGTGTCCAAGGGCAAGGCGCCGGCCATCCACTTCGTCATCCGTCACCCTAAGCTGCGCTATGCCATTGAGAGCTTTATCCCGCCCATAACGGAGCATGAATAGCCGGACGGGTACCATAAAAATAAAAGACCGGCAGAGAATCTGCCGGTCTTTTATTGTGTTGCTGTGATATAGTATGCCCTATCTTATTTCGCCTGTCCGTGATAGTATTTCCTGGCACAGAATTCCCGCCGGACCTCCACGGTGCCCTCGTCCTCCATCCAATCGGCGAAGTTGGAGAAATTCCGCTCCACAACGCTGAACTTCAGCTGGTTGTGGGTGCGGACATTTTCCCGTTTGCAGAATTCGTAGATCCACGCATCAAAGGTCATGCCGTCCTGCAGGCAGTCCAGCATCTCCCGGGCTTTGCTCTCCAGGAAGCGGATGTTCTCGCCGATGAGGTCGGTGATGTCCGTCAGCACCTCCTTGTGAGCCACGATATAGGCCGGGCAATGGAGGGCATAAAGGCTGCGCTTGCTCTCCAAGTCCCGGGCGATGAACATGGAGGTGGGGAGCTTGGCTCCCTCGATCTCCGAGCGGCTGATGAGGCAGTCCCCCAGGTAGGCTACGCCATCCGGGGTGATGATGCCGATGTGCCCGGCGCTGTGGCCGGGGAGCTGGAGGATGCCGAATTTCGCGCCGCAAAAATCCAGCTCCGTGGCGTCCGGGGAGATGATGACATCGGCGGTGAAGCACTCCTCTAAGAAATAAGCCCGGCTGCGGCCGTAGGTCAGGGCCACGTAGTTGGCCCGGTAGGCATCGGGATTTACGGAGATGCCCGCCTCAATGATCTGCGCAGCGGCAATGGCGCCATACCGCTGCTGGAGATAGCGAACGTTGCCCGTGTGGTCAAAATGGGCATGGGAGCAGAGAATGCCCTTGAGATGGAAGCCGTTGTCCTCCAGCAGATGGGTCAGGCCGCTGCGGTCTAACTTGGCGTAGCCGGTGTCCAGCAGGACAATATCGGTGTCATTTAATTTATAAATAGGCAGCAGGGCTGTGGCGGCTACAGCCACATAGGTGCTGCCCAGGACATGGCGAAGCTCCATGAGGTGTTTTTCTCCTTTTTATCTTTTGAATTTCTCCACCTTTTTCATTTTAAGAAAACGGATTGCCGCTGCCGCTTTTGCAAACTGATTTCGCAGTGACAGGCTGCAATGACAGATTTTGATAATCTCATTATATCCATCGAGCGAAGAAAAACAAGAGCTGCCTTTTGCGAAAATTTCATTTACAAAAGGCGGGAAGTATTGTAAAATACTGTGGAGAATAAAAACAGGAGGATTTGTATGGACGAGCCGAAATATAAAC
Source organism: uncultured Eubacteriales bacterium (assembly GCA_963655625.1). Taxonomy (GTDB): domain Bacteria; phylum Bacillota; class Clostridia; order Oscillospirales; family Oscillospiraceae; genus Vescimonas. Next base: position 3,269 of record CAVKFX010000021.1, read on the forward strand.
GGGTGCTGCTGAAAATCAGCGGTGAAGCCCTGGCGGGAGAAAAGCACTTTGGCCTGGACTTTGGCGTTATGGGCCGGGTGGCGGATGTCATTAAGGAATGCGTGGAGATGGGTGTTCAGGTGGGCATCGTTATCGGCGGCGGCAACTTTTGGCGCGGCGTAAAGAATGGCGAGGGCTACATCGAGCGCACCCGGGCCGACCACATGGGCATGCTGGCCACGGCTATGAACTGCATGGCTATGGCCGACGTGCTGGAGCAGAAGGGCGTGGATGTGCGGGTGCAGACCGCCCTGGAAATTAAGGAGGTAGCTGAACCCTATATCCGGGCCCGGGCCATCCGGCACCTGGAAAAGGGACGGGTGGTTATCTTCGGATGCGGCATCGGCAGTCCCTTCTTCTCCACGGATACCGCGGCGGTGCTGCGGGCGGCGGAGATCGGCGCGGACGTCATCCTGCTGGCCAAAAATATCGACGGCGTTTATAACTGCGACCCGGCCAAGTTTGCCAATGCAAAGAAATTCGACTCTATTACCTATGACGATGTGCTGGCTCAGCATCTGTCCGTGATGGATAGCACCGCCACCAGCCTGTCTATGGATAATCACATCCCTGTTTTGGTATTTGCCCTGAAGGATCCCTACAACATCATCCGCGCCCTGCGCGGAGAAAAAATCGGAACGATCGTAAAGGAGGCTTAACCCCATGCTGAAAGACGAATACAAGGTTTACGAAGAAAAAATGAAGAAGAGCATCGAGTCCGTGAAGAATGACTTCGCTGCCGTGCGGGCGGGCCGGGCCAATGCCGCTGTGCTCAATCGCATTTCCGTGGACTATTACGGCACCCCTACGCCCATCCAGCAGGTGGGCAGTGTGGCGTCTCCGGATCCCCGGACCCTGGTCATCACCCCCTGGGATGGGTCTTTGCTGCGGGCCATTGAAAAGGCCATTCTGGAGTCCGACCTGGGCATCAATCCCCAAAACGACGGCAAGTGCATCCGCCTGTCCTTCCCCCAGCTCACCGAGGAGCGCCGCAAGGAGCTGGTGAAGCAGATCCACAAGTATTCCGAAAACGGAAAGGTGGCCGTGCGCAACATCCGCCGGGACGCCATGGATAGGTTTAAGAAGATGCAGAAGGCCTCCGAGATCACCGAGGACGAGCTGAAGCTGGCGGAAAAGGACCTGCAGAAGATTACCGACGACAACTGCAAGGAGCTGGATAAGCTCCTGGAGACCAAGGAAAAGGAACTGATGTCTGTCTGATGGGGCTGTTTTCCAAAAAAGTCTCTCACAAGGCGGGGCAGGTGGATAAAAGCCGCCTTCCCCGCCACATCGCTATCATTATGGACGGCAACGGTCGTTGGGCGAAGAAGCGGGGGCTTCCTCGTACTGCCGGACATAAGGTGGGCGCGGAGACGTTCCGCAAAATCGCCCTGTACTGCAAGGCCCTGGGCGTGGAATATCTGACCATTTACGCCTTCTCCACGGAGAACTGGAAGCGGCCCGCCGATGAGGTAAGCACACTCATGAGCCTGCTGAAAAAGTATATGCAGGAGGCCATTGACACCATGGAGCGGGACCAAATGAAGCTGCGCTTTTTCGGCGATCTCTCGGCCCTGAGCCCGGAGCTGCAGGACCTGGCCCATAAGGCCAATGCGGTGGCCGACCGGGTGGAGGGCTTTCAGGCAAACCTGTGCATCAACTACGGCGGGCGGGACGAGATCCTCCACGCGGCTGGGCTCTGCGCCGCCGCAGGGGAGGAGATGACGGAGGAGAATCTGGAGAAGCATCTCTACTCCGCCGGGATCCCCGATCCGGAGCTGATCATCCGCCCCGGCGGCGAGCTGCGGCTGAGTAACTTCCTGCTGTGGCAGTGCGCGTATTCGGAGCTTTACTTCTGCGATACCCTGTGGCCGGACTTCGGCGAAAAGGATCTGGACGAGGCCATCGTGGCCTTCCAGCAGCGGGACCGCCGCTTCGGCGGAGTTAAGTAAGAGTAATATAAAAAAGGAACGGAAGCTATGAAACAGAGAATATTGGTGGCGGTCATCGGCATCCCGCTGCTGCTTTTGGTGCTGTGCTGGGCGCCCCACTGGGCCACGGCGGCGCTGCTGGCGGCATTGGGTATCATCGGCGCCCATGAGCTGCTGGCGGCGGTGAGTGGCCCGGAAAAGACGAAGCGGCTGTGGGTCCTGGCGGGCGTTTTGGCCGTGCTTACGGTGTTTGCCACCTATGCGGGTATGGACGAATATAAGAAAACCATCCTGGCGGCGGTCCCCTGGCTGCTGTGCGCCTGTGCGGCGCTGGTGTTTTTCCTGGCGGTGCGGTGGTATGGCCGGGTAAACGCCGTGGCATTTCAGGACATCTGCGCGGTGCTGCTGGGCGGCGTGGCCATCCCCCTGGCCATGAGCTGCCTGCTGCGGCTGCGGCTGCTGAACTACGGCGGCGGACTGGTGCTGATGCCCCTGGTGGCGGCATTCATGAGCGACGCGGCGGCCCTGTTTACGGGCATGGCCTGCGGTAAGCATAAGCTGGCGCCCAAGGCCAGCCCCAAAAAGACCGTGGAGGGCGCCGTGGGTGGCCTCATCGGCGGTGTGCTGGGCATGATCGTCTTTCGCATCGTGTTCTTTTTCGTCACGCTGCAGGCGCTTTCCATCGGCTGGTGCATGGTCATCGGCCTGGTGGGGGCATTCATGGGCCAGCTGGGCGATCTGAGCTTTTCCGTTATCAAGCGGCAATTCGGCATTAAGGACTACGGGCGGCTGCTGCCGGGCCACGGCGGTGTGCTGGACCGGTTTGACAGCGTTATCTTCGCCGCTCCGGTGGTGTGGATGATCGCAACGGCTGTTGGAATGTGAGAATAAAATGAGCAAGTGTATTTCTGTTTTGGGCAGCACCGGTTCTATAGGTCGGCAAACGCTGCAGGTGGCCCGGGAGCTGGGGCTAAAGGTGGCGGCTCTCACCGCCGGCAAACAAATTGATCTGTTGGAGCAGCAGGCACGGCAGTTTCGTCCGTGCCTTGCTGCCGTGTTTGAGGAAAATGCCGCCCGGGAGCTGCGGGAAAGGCTTTCGGATCTGCATATACAGGTTATGAG
>CAVKFX010000022.1:0-6510 GCA_963655625.1 uncultured Eubacteriales bacterium
AGATGGAGTCCGCTGAGAAGATCGCTGCTTCCGGCGTGAAGTACTACATCGAGGTGGCCAATATGCCCACCACCAACGACGCGCTGAACTATCTGCGCGGTCAGAAGCACATGATCGTCGCTCCTTCCAAGGCTGTTAACGCCGGCGGCGTGGGCGTTTCCGCTCTGGAAATGGCTCAGAACTCCGAGCGTCTGGTCTGGACCGCTGAGGAAGTTGACCATCAGCTGCACAAGATGATGGAGAACATCCACAAGGTCTCCGCCGAGGCTGCTGCTGAGTACGGCCTGGGTTACGACTTGGTGGCTGGCGCCAACATCGCCGGCTTCAAGAAGGTCGCTGAGGCTATGATGGAGCAGGGCTGCTTCTAATCGGGCTGCTTGCTTCCAAAACAAGTAATTGTAAAAAGGAGAAGCCGAAAGGCTTCTCCTTTTTTATATACCGGGCATTGCGAGGGCGCACCGCGCCCGTGGCAATCCATATTCCCCGAGTATGCACTCCTTGTTATACTCCGTAGGGGCGGACGCCTCTGTCCGCCCGTCCCACCAGCTACCAAATATGCAAAATGGGCGGGGTATAACCCCGCCCGTTTTGCTTTGTATTATTTATAGATTCGCCTGCACGAACTGCATGAATTTCTGCGCCGCGGTGGTCTGGGGCACATCCCGCAGCACGCACAGGTCCACGCTTCGGGGCGGGATGGTGAAGTCCGTTTGCAGCTTGCGCAGCTTGCCGCTGGCCAGCTCGTTTTTCACGAATTCCTCCGTCACCCCGGCCACGCCGAAGCCGATGGCCGCCAGGTCCACCAGCAGGCTCCGGGCGCCCAGCTCAATCTCGGGGTTCAGATGATAGCCGTTCTGCAGGAAAAACTTGTCCAGATACAGGCGGCTGGAGGCCTTGCGCTCCAGGAGGATCAGCGGGAAATGCACGATCTCCTCCAGAGAATAGACGTGGTCGAAGTCGCAGTCGTAGTCCGCCGCCGCCACAAAAATGGAGTGGGTGGCAAAGCAGTGGAAGGTGCTTAAGGAGCTGGCGTCCTGGGGCGTGCTGGCGAAGGCGATGTCCACCTTGCCCGACTGCAGCAGGCCCAGCACCTTGTGGCTGCGGCCGGAGATGATCTGGATATGCACGCCCGGGTACTGGCGGTGGAAGCGGTCCAGATAGGGCAGCAGGAACTGGCTGGTCACAGTGTCGCTGGCGCCGATGGTCAGGTGGCCCACCTGCAGCTGCCGGGACTGGGACAGCTTTTCCTCTCCTGTCTCCAACAGGCCCATGGCGCTGCGGACGTACTCATAGAGCATTTTCCCGTCCGGGGTCAGGGACACGCCCCGGGAATTCCGGGCAAAGAGCCGGGTCTGCAGGTCCGATTCCAGCTGCTTGACGGACTGGCTCACGGCGGACTGGGAGATAAACAGATTCTGCGCTGCGGCGGTGATATTGCCCGCTTCAGCGACTTCCTTGAATACGCGGTAAAGCTCCAGTTTTACGCTCATTGTTTCACCTCATATTAGGATAGGTTATTGAATGGCACAGAACCATACAAAATAATTGTACCAAATTCCTGTAAAAAAGCAAGCATTTCTTTTCTGCCCTTGCATATTGGAGGGGAACGTGGTATCATGAAAAAAGTGCCGAAAAGGAGTTTTTTTATGAAGAAAATTATAAGTGTGCTGAAGCGGCAGGATCTGATGAATCAGATCTTGCTGGCGGCCGGTTTTGTATTGTGCATTGTATCCATTTTTATGAAGCAGGCCCGGGTGGGGCTTATTTTCCTGGCCGTCATTTGCGCCCTGGCCATCTCCCGGAGCAACAACAAGCGCAAGCGCATGAGCCGGCTGTTCGGCGCACTGTATTTCCATATGCCCGACGGGGAAATTTACCCCATGACCTATGAGCAGATGAAGTCGGAGTATGTGCATGGCCAGCAGAGCAAGTACGCCGGCCGCCGTGTCTCGGTGAAGTTCATGTACGCCGGCCTGGATGAAAACGGCGACATTGATACCGGCTTCGGCCTGCGTATCCGCGCGGATGAGAAATATCTGCAGGACTGGAAAAAAGGCCAGATCCTGGTCGCCACGGGCCGCATTGCCGCCAAAAGCAGAGACTATTTCATGGTTGGCCAGGTGGAGGAGATACGCCTGTCCACGCAGAAAGAGGATTTGACCGTTTCGGACGAACCGAAAACGGAGGATCATACAAAACAGGAGGAATGACAAAATGAAATTCATGATTGAAACTTCTGCCCGTCACATTCATCTGACGCAGGAAACTGTTGAGAAGCTGTTTGGTGCCGGTTATCAGCTTACCAAGCGCAAGGACCTGTCCTATCCCGGTCAGTTCGCCTGCAACGAGCGCGTCACCCTGGTGGGCCCCAAGAAGGAAATGGCCAACGTATCCATTCTGGGCCCCGTGCGTAAGGCCGACCAGGTGGAGGTCTCCGGCTCCGACGCCCGCGCTTTGGGCATTGACGCTCCCGTCCGCGAGAGCGGCCATGTAGAGGGCTCCGGCGCCTGCAAGCTCATCGGGCCTGCCGGCGAGGTGGAGCTGAAGGAGGGCGTGATCATTGCCAAGCGCCACCTGCATGTGCTGGAGGCAGATGCCGAGAAGATGGGCATCAAGAACGGTGAGATCATCCGCGTAGCCTGCGGCGGCGAGGGCCGCAAGCTGATCTTTGACGACGTGGTGGTCCGGGTGAATACGGACGGTGCTACCACCATGCACATCGACACCGACGAGGCCCAGGCTGCCGGCGCTCCCACCGAGGGCGAGATCTTCCGTGTTTGATCCTGACTTACAAAAACAAGACCACCGGCACAGCCGGAGGTCTTGTTTTTTCACTTACGCAGCTTGGCCCAAAGGACGATTTCCCCGGATTGGCGTGTCCGGTTCATATCAATGACCCGCTGGTTGCGGCTGCCGCGGAACTGGAGGGAAATGTCCTTCTCCTCCGGGATAAACCGCCCGTCGATGAGAATGTCGATACAGGAGAGCATTTCCTCCGTAGCCTCGCAGTGGGGGTGCGCACCAGGAGACAGCAACTCCTCCAGCCGATAGCCGGTGTAGCACCAGATGTTTTTCCGGGGGTATTTCTCCCGGATCCGGCGCAGCATAGGCAGCAGTGCCCGCTGGTTTTCCGGCTCAAAGGGGTCACCGCCCAGGAGAGACAGGCCGCCGATATAGGACTTATCCAACTCGGCATAGATCGCCCGCTCCGTTTCCTCCGTAAAGGGCTGGCCATAGCAGAAGTCCCAGGTTTCCGGCTGGAAGCAGTCCTTACAGTGGTTGCGGCAGCCGGAGACGAACAGGGAGACCCGAACGCCCTCGCCATTGGCGATGTCACATTTTTTCAGTTCACCATAGTACATGGCTTCTCGACCTCGTTTCTGTGAAGGCGGGGCAGGCTGTGCCTGCCCCGCCGATTTTTACAGGAGAGGATTACAGATGCAGGACCCGGTCCTTGATCTCCTGGGTGCGGCCCTGGTTCCAAAACTGGGTGCCGATATAGCCGCAGGTGCGGCGGGCCACATTCATCTTATCCTGATCGGTATTGCCGCACTGGGGACACTTCCAGATGAGCTTGCCGTCCTCCTCCACCACTTGGATCTCGCCGTCCCAGCCGCAGACCTGACAGTAGTCGCTCTTGGTGTTCAGCTCGGCGTAGATGATGTGATCGTAGATGAACTTCATGACCTCCAGCACGGCGGGGATGTTGTTCTGCATATCCGGTACCTCCACATAGCTGATGGCGCCGCCGGGAGACAAGTGCTGGAACTGGGCCTCGAATTCCAGCTTCGTAAAGGCATCAATAGGCTCGGTGACATGGACATGGTAGCTATTGGTGATATAGCCCTTGTCGGTGATGCCCTCAATGACGCCGAAGCGCTTTTGCAGGCACTTGGCAAATTTATAGGTGGTGGACTCCAAGGGGGTACCGTAGAGGGAGTAGTCAATATTTTCGGCGGTCTTCCACTCCTGGCACTTTTCGTTCATTTTTTTCATAATGGACAGAGCAAAGGGAGTGGCAGCGGGGTCTGTGTGGCTCTTGCCGGTCATGTATTTCACACATTCATACAGACCCGCGTAACCCAGGGAGATGGTGGAGTAGCCACCGTAAAGGAGCTTGTCGATGACCTCGCCTTTTTTCAGCCGGGCCAAAGCGCCGTACTGCCAAAGGATGGGGGCGGCGTCGGAGGTGGTGCCCTTCAGCCGGTCGTGGCGGCAGCGGAGGGCACGGTGGCACAGCTCCAGGCGCTCGTCAAAAATTTTCCAAAACTTCTCAATATTGCCGCCGGAGGACAGGGCCACATCCGGCAGGTTGATGGTGACCACGCCCTGATTGAAGCGGCCATAATACTTGTGCTTGCCGGGCTCATAGTTGCCGGCATTGGCGATGTTGCCCACCCCGGCGTCGGTGAAGCGGTCGGGGGTCAGGAAGGAGCGGCAGCCCATGCAGGTGTAGACATCGCCCTTGAGTTCCTTCATCTTCTTCTCGGAAATATAGTCGGGCACCATACGGCGGGCGGTACACTTGGCGGCCAGCTCCGTGAGATACCAGTAGGGGGAGTCCTCGTGGATGTTGTCCTCCTCCAGGGTGTAGATGAGCTTGGGGAAGGCGGGGGTGACCCACACGCCCTTCTCATTTTTCACGCCCTGGTAGCGCTGGAGGAGCATTTCCTCGATGATCATAGCCAGATCTTTCTTCTCCCGCTCGTTCCGGGCCTCGTTCAGATACATAAATACGGTGATGAAGGGGGCCTGGCCGTTGGTGGTCAGGAGAGTCACCACCTGGTACTGGATGGTCTGCACGCCCCGGCGAATTTCCTCCCGCAAGCGGGTCTCCACCAGCTCGCTGATCTTCTCCTCGCCGGGGTCCACGCCGATGGAGGCCATCTCGCCCAGGACGATCTTGCGGATCTTCTGGCGGCTGACTTCTACGAAGGGGGCCAGGTGGGTGAGGCTGATGGACTGGCCGCCGTACTGGTTGCTGGCCACTTGAGCCACGATCTGGGTGGCGATGTTGCAGGCGGTGGCAAAGCTATGGGGCCGCTCGATGAGGGTGCCGGTGATGACGGTGCCGTTTTGCAGCATATCCTCCAGGTTCACCAGGTCGCAGTTGTGCATGTGCTGGGCGTAATAATCGCTGTCGTGGAAGTGGATGATGCCCTCCCGATGGGCCTCAACAATCTCTTGAGGCAGCAGAATACGCTCACTGAGGTCGCGGCTGACCTCACCGGCCATGTAGTCCCGCTGGGTGGAGTTGACCACGGGGTTTTTATTGGAATTCTCCTGCTTGGCCTCCTCGTTATTGCACTCGATGAGGGAGAGGATCTTATCGTCGGTGGTGTTGGATTTGCGGACCAGGGAGCGGGTATATCGGTAGGTGATATAATGCTTGGCCACTTCAAAGGCGCCGTGGGCCATGATGTAATGCTCCACCATGTCTTGGATCTCCTCCACCGTGGGGGCACGGCCTATTTTCTGGCACTGGAGTTCCACGGACTCGGCGATGCGCTGGATCTGCACGGGGGTCATGCGGTCCACTTCCTCCACGGAGTCATTGGCCTTGGTGATGGCAACGATGATCTTCGTGATGTCGAAGGCCACTTCGGAGCCGTTGCGTTTGATGATCTTCATTTTATTTGTCCTCCTCTGCCCCAACGAGGGCAAGTAATGTTTATCGCATGTGTGTATACACCTATGTTACACTATATGTTGTGCCATTACAAGGGGTTGACACACAAAATATAGATAAAAACTGTACCAAATTTAGGCGTTGAAATTTGGAGGAACAGACAAGGACCACAAAATATAGTAAATGATTACATGGAATACACAAAATGTTGCATAAAAGAAAAACTGTGCTGCCGGTTCGGCGGCAGCACAGGAAAATGTGAAGGGATCAGACCGGAGCGGCGTCATGCTCCCGGTGGTAGCGATCCTCGCAGACCACCATATAGTGGGCCCAAAGGATGAACGGCAGCGCGCACAGGGAGGCCTTGATCTCCCAAAGCTCCACGGCAAAATAAGCCGCCGCAGCGCCTACATGAAAGCACAGGAGCGTGGTGACGTAGAACCACATCCGCCGCAGCTGCCCCTTTTCCCGGGCACACAGGTGCCGGGCCAGGGAGAGGGCGGCCTGCTTGGTGTTGTTGGTGGAAAAGATGGTGGAGCTGTTATTTCCCTGTGCCCCGGGGAAGGAACTCCACTGGACGCTCATAGCGAAGAAGATGGGGTAAAGAGAAGGTATGGTGGGCGTTTCCGCCGGGAGAAAAGCCAGCACGACGGCGCAGAGCGCGTCAATGATCGTGCAGACCCGCCGCATATCCCAGCCGAACAGACGGGGCAGGAACACTGTGGACATGGTACCCACGATGTATATGGCCAGGGCCCCTACATGCATCAGCACACCCAGCCACTTGCCCTGCAGAGAGTTGAGCAGTATATCCAGCAGGTTCAGGGTCTGCGCGTTGGCCATGATCCCCATGCGCAGCAGGATGGCATAGACCGCGAAAA
>CAVKFX010000023.1:0-9002 GCA_963655625.1 uncultured Eubacteriales bacterium
CGATGACCCCATCTACTCCATCGGCGTCACGGAGGAGGCCCTGAGTGCCTGCATGCGGCGCTCCACCTTCCAGACCAAGCTGGATCTGCCCGGGGAGGAGGCAAGGCTTGTGACCCTGTCCACCTGCAGCTATGAGTTTGAGGACGCAAGGTACATCGTCATCGGTGTGCTGACGCCGCTGGAGGAAACTGTGAAAAACTGAATCATGCTTTTCCATAGGGGCCGGCGCATAGCGCCGGCCCCCGATTTTATGTCGGGAATTGCCATATTTTACCTGGGCGAATAGCGCCGCGTCCGGCGGGCCATACTGTTTTCAACGACAGTTGGAGGCGGTTTGGATGCGGGGAAGAGTCGAGATCTGCGGGATCAACACGGCAAAGCTGCCGGTCTTGAAGCACGAGGAAAACATGGCCCTGCTGCGCCGCGTGAAGCAGGGGGATGAGCAGGCCCGGCAGGAGCTGATTTGCGGCAATCTGCGCCTGGTGCTGGCGGCGGTGAAGCGCTTTGCGGGCCGCAGCGAGAACGTGGATGACCTGTTCCAGGTGGGCTGCATCGGCCTGATGAAATCCATCGATGCCTTCGACCTGTCCTACGACGTGCGGCTGAGCAGCTACTCGCTGCCCATGATCATCGGGGAGATCCGCCGCTATCTCCGGGACAACAGCCCCATCCGGGTCAGCCGCAGCGTCCGGGATACGGCCTATCGGGTGCTGCAGGCCCGGGAAAGGCTGCTGGTGCAGCAGCAGCGGGAGCCCACGGTGGAGCAAATCGCCCGGGAGCTGGGCATCCGCCGGGAGGAAGTGGTCTTTGCCATGGATGCCATGGCCGATCCTGTATCCTTGTATGAGCCGCTGTATGATTCCGGCGGCGACGCCCTGCGGGTCATGGATCAGATCGGGGATGAAAACAGCTCCGACAGCTGCTGGCTGCAGCAGCTGGCCCTGAAGGATGCCATCTCCCGGCTGACGCCTCGCCAGCGGGAAATATTGGCTCTGCGTTACAGCGAGGGCAAGACGCAGATGGAGGTCTCCCGGGAGATCGGCATCTCCCAGGCTCAGGTGAGCCGATTGGAAAAGGGAGCCATCGGGGAGATCAAGAAAAATATGTGAGTGCTAAGGCGGGCTGCTTTGCCCGCCTGCTTTGGCCTATAAATCATGGATGAACGGAATAATTCTGCCTGGTCAGAGAAAAAAGCGCCTTTACTTGCAGCGGAGGGTTTGCTATACTTTTTTAAAAAGGATCAGGGGGAATGGGGATCATGATTTATTTGGATAACGCTGCCACAACCATCCATAAGCCGCCCCAGGTGTCGGAGGCGGTGCTTCACGCCATGACGACCATGGGTAACGCCGCCCGGGGCGCCCATAGCGGCGCGCTGGAGGCATCCCGGACGGTATTTGACGCCCGGGAGAAGCTGGCCAGGCTTTTTGCGTGTCCGCGGGCAGATCATGTGGCCTTTGCGGCCAATTCCACCGAGGCGCTGAATATTGCCATCAATGGGATACTCCATCAAGGCGACCATGCCATTTCCACGGACTGCGAGCACAACTCCGTCCTGCGGCCGCTGTACCGGCTGGAGGAGGAGCGGGGGGTGGCCCTGGATTTCGTGCCCGCAGACAGGCGCGGCCTGGTGGGTTATACGGATTTTGAGCGGCTCATGCGGCCCAATACCCGGGCGGTGGTCTGCACCCATGGCTCCAACCTTACGGGCAATCTTTTGGACATTACCCGCATTGCAGACATCGCCCACCGGCACGGGGCGCTGCTGATCGTGGATGCCTCCCAGACGGCGGGCACTGTGCCCATCCATATGCAGGAGATGGGAGTGGATGTGCTGTGCTTTACCGGCCACAAGGGGCTCATGGGCCCCCAGGGGACCGGCGGCCTGTGCGTCCGGCCCGGGGTGGAGATCGACCCGTGGAAGGTGGGCGGCTCCGGCGTACACTCCTATGATCGACACCAGCCCCGGGAATATCCTACCCGCTTAGAGGCCGGCACGCTGAACAGCCACGGCATCGCGGGGCTTTCCGCGGCGCTGGATGTGATCCTGGAGCGGGGCGTGGAGGATATTTACCGGGTGGAGCATGCCCTGATGCGGCGGTTTTATGAGGGTGTTTCCGCCATTACCGGCGTCACGGTGTACGGCGATTTCTCCGCCGGGCGGCGCTGCGCCATCGTGGCCCTGAACATCCGGGACTATGACTCCTCCGCCGTGTCTGACGAGCTGGCCGTGACCTACGGCATTGCCACCCGGCCCGGCGCCCACTGTGCGCCCCGGATGCATCGGGCCCTGGGTACAACGGAGCGGGGAGCCGTGCGCTTCAGCTTTTCCTGCTGCAACACGGAGCAGGAGGTAGACGCCGCCATAGAGGCCGTCCGCACTATTGCGGAGTAAGCTAATGGAGAGGCGGGCGCGGAGCGGCCGTAGACCGGATCGGGTATCAGCCGGGGATCGCGGCGGAATGAAGGCAAATACGGAGCTGCTGCGCTTATACGGCAACAAGACCATGGAGCCATATGGCTCCATGGTCTTGTTGCCGTATAAAAATGACACTTTACTTCACAAGACCCTTGTCGGTCTTGGCTACATGCTTGAAGACCTCCTCGAAGCGGTTCAGGGCGTCGTCGATGATCTCAGGGGTGTCGGCCATGGAGGTATACAGGCGGCTGCCGGCCAGGGTGACGATGCCGTTGGCCATGTAGGCCGCGCCCATGCGCTCCATGGAGTCCTTGCGGACGTACATCATGTCCTTGTTGCGCAGTAAGCCTACGGCGGACTTCAGGAAGGACATGGAGGAAAAGTCAAAGCTCATGGCCCCGGTACACTCCAGGTGGACGATGGAGCCCTGGTTGTAGGCCACAAAGGGCAGACCGTACTGATTGATAAGGCCCTTGAGGCCGTCGCAGAGGCGGTCGCCCATTCGGCCCGCGATCTCGCAGGCATTGGTGCGCTCGATCTCCCGGATGGCGGTGTAGCCCGCCAGACACGACAGGGGATTGGCCGCCAGGGTGCCGCCCACATAGGCCCGGTGCTTGCCGGTGGCCAGGCCAGCCGCCATGAGCTGGGCATACTCCCGCTTGCCGCCGACGCCGCCGGCAGAGGGGTAGCCGCCGGCCACGATCTTGCCGAAAATAGTCAGATCCGGGACCACATCAAAGTAGCCCTGGGCACCGGAGAGGGCCACACGGAAGCCGGTGACCACCTCGTCGAAGATCATCAGCGCGCCGTACCGGTCGCACAGGGCCCGGACGCCCTTGTTATATTCGTGGCCGATGGGCCGGGTGCCGCTTTCGGGGCCCACGGGCTCCACGATGACCGCCGCCGTGCCGCCCCGGAGCTTATTGCGCCTGAGCATCCGCTCCAGCATATCCAGGTCGTTGGGCCGCACCTCGTCGGTGGCGGCATAAGCGCCCCCCGGGATGCCGTGGGATTCCAGCAGCGCCCGGCTGCCGGGAATCTTCAGGCCGTAGACCATTTGGTCGGACCAGCCGTGATAGGCACCGCCGATCTTAATGATGCGCTTTTTTCCCGTGGCGATGCGGGCGATGCGCAGGGAGGCCATCACTGCCTCGGTGCCGGAGCCCAGCATCCGGAACATCTCTACATTGGGCATGTGGCGGTTGATCTCCCGGGCGATGAGCATCTCGGACTCGTGGAGCAGGCCCGTGACGGGGCCGCACTCATTGAGCAGCTGAAAGACCTTTTCCCGGATCACGGGGTAATTGCTGCCCAGGATGGTGGGGCCGCCGGCCTGGAGGAAGTCGATGTACTTGTTGCCGTCCTTGTCGTAGAGGTAAGCGCCCTCGGCCTTGGCCATGCACATGGGAAAGGGCTTATTGAAGGCCAGATTGTGCTGCACGCCGCCGGGGATATACTTCTGAGACTCCTCATATACCGCCCGGGACTGGGTACACTTCTCATCGTAATACTTCAGGATCACATTATTATAATACTCGTCCGTCACCTCCCAAATGGGCTGGTCGGTGAGGGCCTTGAGCTGGGCATTGATCTCCTTGGGATCGTCCCATCTGCTGATGCCGCAATTATTCATGCTGCTGCTCCTTTCCTTGCTTTTTCTTAGCAATGTCGTTGGTATCCTTACTGTTGCGGTAAACTACGAAATTGTCCCACAGGTACTCCAGGGACAGATTCAGGGCCATGTTGATGGCCAGAACGGCGTACTCGTTCCAGCCGTGGGTGTCCGCCAGAAAATGCTCATTCCAAATGGTGAACGGCGCGAAGGGCACATAGAACAGGAACACCAAAAGCATGGCACGGGGCACATTGGCCGCGCTCTGGAAGGTGAACTTGCGGTTAAAGGTAAAGTTCCAAAGCACGCTCAGCACCAGGGCGATGGTGTAGCAGATCCAGTGGCCGGGGATCTTCAGAACCTCCTCACAGAGGATCATGGCCAGGGTCTCGATGATGCCCGCCGAGGCGGAAAACAGCACAAATTTAATGACCCGGGCGGTCTCTTTCTTTTTCTCTGCTTGCATAGTCATCCCTTCCTTTTGGCATATTTTTTTTGGTAGATCAGGTGCATCAGCACCGCATCCAATGTACTGAGATGGGCCTTTGCGCCCTGACATGCGGCGTGCAGGGCGCAGAGAGCGGATTTCTCCGTCAGCAGGCAAAGGGCCTCCCGGTCGTCCGGGTCCGCTGCCTGTACGATGGCGCCCACGCCCCGGACGAACACCGCGTCCCGCTTTTTAAGGGCCGGGATCACGTCCTCTGCCGCAGGCTCCACGCAGAGGACCCGGGGGCCCAGCATCTGGGCCATGTCGTCCAGCTGGGCCCGGAGGGCTTCCCCTCGGTCTGCCCACAAAACGGCATAGTCACCGCCGGAAATCGCGGCGTTGGGGATCGCCCGCCCCACGGCGGCCAGGAGTGCCTGCACGCTTTCCTCCGAAATGCGCCGGGGCGCAGCCTGGGGAACTCGCAGATTACGCCGGCAGATCTCCTCCAGGAGCTGGGCCCGTTTCATGGCCTGCTCCTGGTTTACCCCGCAGATGACCACCCCATGGCCGGACATGAACACCGTGTGGGCCCCGGTAGCGAGAGCGGCGGAGACGGCATTTTTCAGCTTTTTGGTGCCGGGCAGGCCGTATTGGGCTTTGGCCAGTCCCCCCAGGGCGGCCCGCTCCTCCGGGGTAATGTCCATCCTCTCAAAGCCTGCCAGGCCCAGGGCCGAGGCGCAGCTCTGATGGGTGTGGATGACAAAATTTACCTCCGGAAGCTGCGCGTAGGCCGCCGCATGGACGCCCCGCTCGCCGGAGGGCTTGCGTACGCCCTCCCAGGTCATGGTGGACAGCTCCACCCGGGCGATGTCCCGGGGCTGGGTCTTGTGATAGTCCAGGCCGCTGGGCGTGATGAGGAAATGGTCTTTGTCCAGGCGGCTGCTGACATTGCCCCAGGTCCGGGCCACCAGACCCGTCTCCAGCAGCGCCAGGCCGGTTTGGCAGATCAGCTCTCTTTGTGCGGTTTCTTCCATGGTCTTGCCCCCTTAGTTCAGCGCGGCGAAGTTCTTTTTGTTGGCCGCGTAAAGATTTTTGAATACCTTATAATTCCGGTCGTACAGGGCCTTGTTGGCAGGGTTGGGCGTATAGCGGGCCGAGGGGCGGATGAGCCCGGCAGCCTGGGTCAGGCCGGCAATCTGACCGCTGCCCACCGCCACCAGCATGGCCGCGCCTACCGCGCCCACATCCTTGGTGTCGGCCACAGTTTCCACGGTGCGGCCCGTAACATCTGCCAAAATTTGGCAGGTGACCCGGGACAGGGCCCCGCCGCCCACAAAGCGCAGGGTAGAGGCGGTTTTTACCTTCTTATCCTCGCACTCCAGCATCCAGCGCAAGTGGTAGCAAATGCCCTCCAGCACGGCCCGAAGCATCTCGGTCTTGCCGGTGTCCAGGCGGAGGTTAAAGAACATGCCGGATGCCTTGGGGTCCTCAAAGGGACAGCGGTTGCCGTGGAGCCAGGGAGTGAAGATCACGCCGCCTGCCCCGGGGGGAATGGCCTCGATGGTATCGGTCATGTAGTCATAGAGGCTCTCGTACACCGTCTCCTGGCTCTCGGCCACGTTGGTCTTTTGCAGGTAAATGCCGATCTCGTCCAGCACCAGGTGCTCCTTGACCCACTCGAAGCATTTGCCGGCGGTCTCCATCTCGGCAAAATAGTTGTATTTGCCGGCCTGGGCGCCCACGATGCCGGCGATCATGGAGATGATGTCCACCTCCTGGCGGTCGATGACCGTCCCCACCCAGCCGGAGGTGCCGGAGTAGATGTGGGTCTGTCCCACCTCCGTGCAGCCGGCGCCTACGCCGATGAGGGTGGCGTCTCCGCCGCCGCCGTAAACGGGGCAGCCCTCCGCCAGGCCCAGCTCCTCCGCCGCCTGGGGTGTCAGAGGCCCGGCCACGTCCGTACACTCGATGATCCGGGGCAGGTGGTCAAAATTCACCCCGTACATCCGGCACAGCTCACGGCTCCAGCAACCCTTGCCGGGGCGGCTGTCGTAGAGGAAGGTGGAATAGGCCGAGTCCCGGGTCATGACGAACCGGCCCGTGCAGCGGCCGATGAGGTATTCCTTCACGTCCAGCCATTTATGTATCCGGGCGTAGACCTCCGGTTCGTTTTTCTGGACCCACTTGTATTTCCACAGGGGATCCTTGACGCTGGTGGAGGCGGCCCGGGTGCGCCGCAGGCTGCGCAGCAGCATAAGGGCATTCACGCCGGAGATGGCGATGCCGTGCGTTTGACAGGCGGCAAATTCCTTGCTGCCCCGCTGATCCATGTAGCTCATGGGGCGGCGCAGGGCACGGCCCGCCTCATCCACCAGCACCAGACCCTGCATCTGTGAGCAGAAGGAGATGCCCGCGATGGCCTTAGGGTCCGTGCCGGTCTTTTCCAGCAGGCGGCGGGTGCTTTTAGCCATGGCCGCCCACCACTCGTCGGCGTCCTGCTCCGCGCCGCCGTTCGGCAGGATGTAGAGCCCATAGCCCTCGTACTCCCCGGAAAGCAGGCGAATGGTGTCCTTCACCTCAAAAAGGCAGGTCTTGACGCCGGTGGTGCCAACGTCATACGCAATCACATACAAGGCGATCCCCTCCTATTTTTAATGCATTTTTGATGAAGTGCATAAACGATTCCGTCATTTTTTCCGGCTCATCGGCGGAGTCCTTGCCCAGGAAGATGGCCATGCGTTCCCGGTAATACTCGCAGCTGAAGGAAAACTGCAGCATCATGAACAGATTGTCCAGGAAAAAGGCAAAGGCTTTGGGATCCAGCGTGGGATCCACGGTGCCGGCGGCGCGGGCATTGTCCAAAAGCCGAGCGTAGACCGCGGCGGTGCGGCCCTCGATCTCCCGGGCCAGCTCCCGGGCGTACTTTTTGCAGCCACCGGAGGTGATCTCATTATAGAGGGCGTTGTGGTTTTGGTGGTCCCGGGCGTGGACAATCAAGGCGCTGACGATGCTTCGGATGCCGGACTCAATGTCCGTCTCGTGGGCCACGGCTTCCTGCAGGACCTGGTCCAGCAGAGCCAGGGAGTGGCGCACACAGGCCAGGAAAAAGCTGTCCTTATCGCCGAAATATTTATAGAGTACGCCCACGGAGACCCCGGCAGTCCTGGCGATGGTATTGATATTGGCCCGGTCCAGCCCGCACTGGGCGAACTGGTCGATGCCGGTCTCCAGGATGAGATCCATGTTTTTTTCATCGAGCTTTTTATACATAATTCGTCTCCGTCGGCACATGTCGTGAGCGGCAATTCACAAGATGGTTATAGTATATACCTGCAGGATCATAACCGTCAATAGTTTTGTGAAAAAAAGAGAGGGGGAGGACAAAAGACGGACGAAATATACCGAAATTAAGCGGAGAAGGGTGACTTTGGGGCGCCGGCTTGGCACAGCGGATATGAAAAACATCGCTGATCCTGCATTTTTCCCCTTTTTTGTCCATTTTCTCCTTAGGGGCTTTACTTTGCGAAGAAAATAGAATACAATATAACATGCATTTACATGCCATATGGGGATTGCTATGCCCTGTAGCGGACAAAATGTTGCATTTACATCTAAAATGAGGAGATGCAAGAGAAAATACAAACGGTCACTTTTCTTTCTTGCTTGGCAGAAACGAACTATGGCTATAAAAAGATTTATCATCATGGCAGACGGGAAGATGAAGCGGTGGAATAATCACCAGGTCCCCAAGCATCTGCTCCCCGTCCACGGTGAGCCTATCCTGCTGCGCACGGCGCGGCTGGCGCAGTTCTATGCGCCGGGGGTACAGGTCATTATTACATCCCATAACCCCGACTATGAGGCTCCCGGAGCCGTGCGCTATGAGCCGAAAAGCAACAGCTGCGAGATCGACCGCTTTACCTGGGAGCTGATCGATGATGACGTATGCTTTTTGTACGGCGATGTGTATTACACCGAGCAGGCTATCCGCCGGATCGTGGAGATGCCGGTGAAGGCCCTGGGCTTTGCCAGGAACGACACGGAGGTATTTGCCGTGAAGGTGGCAGACGGCGCTTACCAAAAGGCCTGCATCCGGAAGCTGAAGGAGAAGGATCCCGCGTGCCGGGGCTGGCAGCTGTATGAAATGGCCCAGCGGGATGGCTGTGCGGAGATATGCCGCATTGAGGACGCGACCACCGGCTTTAACACAGAGGAAGAATATCGGCGCTTTGCGGAAAAGGCGGATTGCTGACCGGACCGCCTGCGGCGAAATCCAAAAAAGAAAAGAAGTACATATATGGACGCTTTTAAATTGTATCGGAATTGCTTTAACCGCCTGCGGCTGTTTGTGCTGTATTGGCGGCGGATCGTGTTTGCCCCCAACCACATGAAGGTGGGCTTTTTTACAAAGCTGCGGGCCAACTTCGGCGGCGGCTTTTTGGCTGACCAGTGGGCGTTGTACGCACTGGACGGGAAGAAAAAGAAGGAGTACCTGTCGGAGTTTGATTGGTACCGCTCCCGCTACATAAACGAGCCCTTTGACC
>CAVKFX010000024.1:0-1470 GCA_963655625.1 uncultured Eubacteriales bacterium
CCGAGCGCAGCAAAGAGAAAACGGCGTAACCGCAAGGGTTACACCGTTTCCAAGAACTTATTAAACTGTGATACAAGAGCCGCCCAGGGCACCTTCCTTACGGAGGGTGCCCCAAGGGTGTCTTTCTTTTTGGGACAGTACTTTTGCAGGGCATAAGTGCCCGCCTGCGGGCGGGCGATCTAACGCATAGGGAAAACTCGGCTAAGGTTTTCCTTGCACAGATTTTTTCCTTGTAATATATGGGAGCGCCGACGGCAAGGCCTGAGGGCAGCCACATGGATCGGCATAGATTCGCCTGGCAATGGCCGGGGCGTCCTCTTGACAGGCAGGTGGATTTTTGCTACCATCTTCCTGATCGCAGGATGCTTTTGCATCGGTACCGCAAATGCGGCATTTTTGATATGTATCGGTTAGTTTTGACTAACCGATACATCATGGACATAAGCCAGAGGATACTAAAGATATAGCTGGGAGATGATGGAATTGAAAGAACCCCCGGATTTTTGGGACAGAAACGCGAGGCTCTATGATCGTTTTATGCGCAAGGATCAGGCGGCATATGCGCAGATGTATCAGCTGCTCCGCCCGTTGGTGCGCCACAAAACCGTGCTGGAGCTGGCCACTGGCACCGGGCTTATTGCAAAGAATATTGTCAGCTGCGCGGATCACATCGAGGCAACGGACGCTTCCGGGGAAATGATCGCCCAGGCAAAGCGGGATAACCCATTCGGCAGGCTGTGTTTTTCCGTGCAGGATATGTTTCATCTGCCCTATGCGGACCGATCCTTTGATGTGGTGATCGTGTCCAACGCCCTGCACATTGTACCGCAGCCCGAAAAGGCATTGCGGGAGATCCGGCGAGTGCTGAAGGATGACGGCGTGCTGGTGGCACCAACCTTTACCCATGGAGAGAATGCGCTTTCCGGCAAGATCAGGGCTTTTTTTATGAAGCTGGTGGGGTTTCCTCTGCACAGCAAATGGTCGAGGGGAGAATATCTGACATTTCTGCGGGAAAATGGCTGGGCGGTGCAAAAAAGCGCGGTGCTGAAAGCGTCTTTTCCCCTTTGCTATGTGGAGTGTAAAAAAGCGTAAAAAGGGCCGGCCATGTGGAGTATATCTTCTCCTGCGCCTGAGGCCATGAGGTCAACAGCAAAACACCCGGGAAGTCCCCGGGTGTTTTGTTATCGGATCCAATCCAGATAGCGGGAAAAGCCGAACAGCAGGTTCTCCTTGGCGTGGCAGTCGGAGGAGAGGATGCGCTTTATGCCCCTTCTGCGCAGCTCCTCCACGATCCAGCCCGCCGGGTACGGCTCCGTGCGGTAGCCCCGGGAGATGGCCCCGGTATTGATCTCGAAGGCCACAGGCGCGGCAGCCAGAGCATCCAGCGCCCGGAGGGCCGCCCGGCGATAGCGGGGATGGTCCGTGGAAAAAAGTGCGTCCCCCTCGTTGAACTTGGTCACAAGATCGAAA
>CAVKFX010000024.1:1503-6795 GCA_963655625.1 uncultured Eubacteriales bacterium
AAATGCCCCACCACCTGACAGCGGGTCCGTTCATAGACCCGGGCGACGGCGGCAAAGTAATCCTCGGCAAAGGCGTACCAGTCGCCGCCGTAGTGCTGCTGCACCGCCTGCGCCTGGGCGCTCTGGGAGGCGTCTATGGGCAGATATGTGCCGTCCCTATATAGATAGTGCACGCTGCCGATGACGTAGTCATAGCCCGCCGTAGGGCTGGGAGAATAGAGGTCCTGCTCGATACCCATATAGATGCGGATGCGGCCGGCGTACTCTTCCCGCAGGCGGCGGATTTCGGCCTTGTATTCCTCCGTTTGTGCCGGGGACATGCAATAGGCTGTGTCATAGGGGGCATACGAATGGCCGCTGAAGCCCAGGGCCGGGCAACCCAGACGCAGCGCTTCCAGCACCAGCTCCTCCGGCCGGTCCTTGCCGTCACAGAGGATGGTGTGGGTATGAAAATTGGAAAACTGTTCAGCCATGATTATAAATTTTCTTGTCAATGGCGAAAATTTTCCCGCTGAAAGTGCCAACGGGGGTATTTTCCAGGTTCTCGGTATAGATCTCCATGCGGCTGTCGATGAGGTCCAGGTAGCTCAGCAGCTCCGCTTCGATGCACATGGGACGCACCGCCGCGCCGAACTCCGGCTCCCCGTGGTGGGAGAGGATCATGTGCTGCAGCAGCACGGACTTCTCCTCCGGGATACCCAGGGAGGCCGCCACGCGGCTCACCGCCTCCGCTCCCAGCACCAGGTGGCCGATGAGCTGGCCCTTCAGCGAATATTCCGCCACCAGGCCCAGGGCGGAGGTGACAAACTCCTCGCACTTGCAGAAGTCATGGAGCAGCGTGCCCGCCAGGAGCAGGCTGCGATCCACCGCCGGATAGAGCCCGGCGTAGAAGTCGGCAGCCTTCACCATGTAGGCCGTGTGCATGAGCAGGCCGCCCACAAAGCCGTGGTGCATGCTCTTAGCCGCCGGAATGAGCCGAAACTGCTTGCCGTAGATTTTCAGCATCTCCCGGCAGACAGCCCGGTAATCCTCGTCCTGTATGGAATCCACCGTCTCCTGCAGCCAGGCCCAGGTCTCGTCCATCTCGATGGGCGCCGTGGCCACCAGGTCGCTGATGCGGTAGTCGTCATTCTCCTCCGCCAGGCGGATGCGGTACACCGTCAGCTGCGGGGCACCGCGATACTCCGAGGCAAGGCCCGCCGCCCAGGCTACCTTGCCCACGTCGCCGGGGCCGATGGGGCCCGTGTAATCCCACACCTGGGCCGTAACGGCGCCGCTGCGGTCCGCCAGGTTCAGCGTGAGGAAGGGCTTGCCCGCCGCCGTGGTGCGCTGGGCGATGTTCTGCAGGATATAATAGCCCTCAAACCGGTCTCCGGTATTCATATCATGGATCAGCATTCTTTCTCTCTCCTTTTACATCCACATGGCAAAGGGACGCAGCACTGCGCCCAAAATCTTCACATACCACTTGCGCTTTCGCCAGGAGGCCAGCGTCACCCGCCGGCTCTTTTCCAAAACGCCGTTCATATCCTCCTGCACTGCCGCCACGGCGCTGCCGGTAAACAGGGTGCCGCACTCAAAATGCAGCTGGAAGCTGCGGTAGTCCATATTCACGGAGCCCACAAAGCCTATCTCGCCGTCTGCCACTACGGATTTTGCGTGGAGCAGGCCCGGGGTATAGGTATAGATCTTCACGCCGTGCTGCAGCAGCTCCCCAAAATAGGACTGGGCCACCATGTAGGCAAACTTATGATCCGGGATCCCCGGCAGCATCAGCCGCACATCTACGCCGCTGTCCGCGGCGATGCACAGGGTGCGGATCATGGGCTCGTCAACGGCCAGGTACGGCGTGGTGATCCACACATAGCGGCAGGCATTGGCAATGAGCTGCTGGTAGGTATCCTCCACGGTGCTGACAGGGTTATTATCCGGCCCATCCACCAGCGGCTGGCAGAAGTCGCCGCCACGGGCCGTCGCCTGGGGGCGATAGGAATCCCACGGGTCACGGAACTCACCGCTCATACGCAGCCACAGGTGCATGAACTGCCGGGTCAGGCCCCAGGCCCCCTCCCCTTCCAGGCGGATGCCGCAGTCCTTCCAATAGCCGAAGCGGACGATGAGGTTGGCATATTCGTCCGCCAGGTTCGCACCGCCGGTATAGGCGATGTCCCCGTCGATGACGGCGATCTTGCGGTGGTCGCGATAGTTGAAGTACAGCCGATTCACATAGTGATGCACCGGGTTGAACATCTGCACCCAAACACCCTTTTGCCGCAGGGCACAAATATCCTCCGGAGGCATGGTCATCATGCTGCCGAAATCGTCCAGGATCAGATTTACCTCCACCCCGGCGGCAGCGCGCTCGGTAAGGATCCGGCAGATGCGCTCCCAGATCTGCCCCTCGGAGGCAATATAATACTCCAAAAAGATGAAGCGCTGGGCCTTTTCCATTTGGGCCAGCAGATCCTCCAGATACGCCTCGCCTGTGGGGAAATAGGTCATCTCCGTATTGGCAAACAGCGGGAGATCCTGCCGCTGCAGGTATTCCGTCACCTTGCCCCAACGGGGCCAGCGCTCCGCCAGCGCCGCCTGGGCCCGGGCGCTGCTCTCCAGCACCGCCGGCGTCTCCTTCGGCATAGCCATGGCCTTCAGCGCCAGCTTCTTTTTCACCTGGTTGCCGTTCCACAGGAAATAAAGGATCAGGCCCACCACCGGCACCAGCATAATGAGTATGATCCAGCCGGGCTTATAGGTGCTGCTGCCCGGGCGCATATACAGGCGCAGAACGCACAGCACACCCAGGATCTGCAAAACCATGTAGCCGATATACATCTTTTGCCGGAGTACCTGGACCAGCGCTATCACCACGGCGATCTGCAGCAGAAGCAGCAGCGCCACCAGTGCCAGGCGCAGGGCGGCCGATATTCTTCTCTCTGTTTTGCGCTGAATTCGTTTCATAGGGGGAACGATCCTTTCTTAAAAGGCCGGCAGGACTGCGCGCACCGGGCAGTCCTGCCATAGGCTTTTACTCAAAATGCTTGGCGTGTAGCAGGTCCTGCTGGATCTGCCACAGCTTCTGAGAGAGGTCTACATAGTACTTATGGGGATAGTCAAACCGCTTCACCTCATCCCAGAGGGTATCCACCTGCTGGCGGCAATACTCCCGGATCTGCTCCAGGGTCGGGCGCTCATACACGCACTTGCCGCCCAGGAAAATGGGCACCTGCAGCTCCCGGGCCGTGAAATTATACACGGTCTTGGTCTTCCAAGTGGCGCTGGGGTCGAACAGCTCTATATCCTTCTCGTCATCCACCTGCTCGTCATGCACGGTTATATAGTCAGCGATGGCCTTGCCGGTATCCCGGCCGTAGAAGCGGTACACCTTCTTGAAATGAGGGATTGTGATCTTTTCCACGTTCTCGCTGACCTTGATTTTGGGGATAATGGTCCCATCTTCGTCCTCCACGGCGGCCAGCTTATACACGCCGCCGAACACAGGCTCGCTCTTGGCGGTAATCATCCGCTCGCCCACACCGAACATATCGATCTGCGCCCCCTGGAGCAGCAAATCCTGGATGAGATACTCGTCCAAGGAATTGGAGACGGAGATCTTGCAGTCCGTCCAGCCGGCGTCATCCAGCATCTTCCTGGCCTTGCGGCTCAGGTAAGCCATATCGCCTGAATCCAGCCGGATGCCGCACTTGGTGATGCCCAGAGGCTTGAGGACCTCGTCAAAGGCCCGAATAGCATTGGGCACGCCGGAGCGCAGGGTGTCATAGGTGTCCACCAGGAGAGTGGCATTGGTGGGATAGATCTCGCAGTAGGTCTTGAAGGCGTCATACTCCGTGTCGAACATCTGCACCCAGGCGTGGGCCATGGTGCCGCCGGCGGGCACGCCGTACAGCTCGTCGGAAATGGCGCAGGCAGTGCCGTGGCAGCCGCCGATATAGGCCGCCCGGGCGCCCACGATGGCCGCATCCGCCCCCTGGGCCCTGCGGGAGCCGAATTCCAGCACCGTGCGGCCTCTGGCGGCCCGGACGATGCGGTTGGCCTTGGTGGCAATAAGGCTCTGGTGGTTCACCGTGAGCAGCGTAAAGGTCTCGATGAGCTGGGCCTCGATGGCCGGGGCACGCACCGTGACCAGCGGCTCCCGGGGAAACACCGGAGTACCCTCGGGAATGGCGTAAATGTCGCCGGTGAAGCGGAAATTCTCCAGATAGGTCAGGAATTCCTCGTCAAAGAGCTTCCGGCCGCGAAGATAGGCAATATCCTCCGGGCTGAAATGGAGGTTCTCGATATACTCGATGAGCTGCTCCAGCCCTGCGGCGATGGCAAAGCCGCCGCCGTCCGGCACCCGGCGGAAAAATACATCAAAGTAGGTGATGCGATCCTTATAGCCGTTTTTGAAATACCCGTTGCCCATGGTCAGCTCGTAAAAATCACAGAGCATGGTCATGTTCAGCTTTTCCTGTGTTTTCATCCTCATACCTCAAAGCTCATTATGTATTGGGGTACCATCGATTAGCAAGAGCAGACCCGGTTTTGACGGACAGAAAAATCCACTGGCAGGCGCATTTGCACTTGTCAATCAATAGTATTCCTTTTTATTATAGTCCTCTTTTCCGGTTTTGGCAACAGGAAAAGCCCAGTTTACCCGGTTTATCCGATGCCAGGGGCCGCATCAGA
Organism: uncultured Eubacteriales bacterium; assembly: GCA_963655625.1. Classification (GTDB taxonomy): domain Bacteria; phylum Bacillota; class Clostridia; order Oscillospirales; family Oscillospiraceae; genus Vescimonas. The sequence continues at coordinate 6,190 of CAVKFX010000024.1, forward strand.
ACAGGAAAAGGGCCTGCTGCCTGCAAAACGCAGGCGGCAAGCCCTTTTTATACGGTTGGCTGCTCCTTAGGCCTTCTTGGCGATGTCACACAGGGCGGTAAAAGCCACGCTGTCGTTGATAGCCATCTCGGAAAGCATCTTGCGGTTGATCTGGATGCCGGCCACCTTCAGACCGTGCATAAAGGTGGAGTAGTTCATGCCGTTCTGCTTGCAGGCAGCAGAGATACGGGTAATCCACAGCTGACGGAAGTCACGCTTCTTCAGCCGGCGACCTACATAGGCGTAGGTCAGGGACTTCATGACCTGCTCATTGGCCATCTTGAAGTGCTTGGACTTGGCACCCCAGTAACCCTTGGCCAGCTTCAGGGTCTTATTTCTTCTTTTACGCGCCATCATTGCGCCTTTAACTCTTGCCATTTGTACTTGCCTCCTATTCTAACGCTTCCGTCAATTATTTGTAAGGGATCATCTTGCGGATGGTCGCCTCGTTGGTGCAGTCGGCATAAGTGCCGGAGCGCAGGCGACGGCCACGCTTGGTGTCCTTCTTGGTCAGGATGTGGCTCTTGAAAGCGTGCGCTCTCTTGACCTTGCCGGACTTCGTCAGAT
>CAVKFX010000025.1:0-2898 GCA_963655625.1 uncultured Eubacteriales bacterium
GAGCTGCACCCCACCAAGTACGCCGAGGAGCTGGTCAAGCGTATGCAGATGAGCGGTGCTAAGGCCTACCTGGTGAATACCGGCTGGAACGGCACCGGCAAGCGCATCTCCATCAAGGACACCCGCGGCATTATTGACGCTATCCTCAGCGGCGCCATCAACGAGGCCCCCACTAAGAGCATTCCCCACTTCAATTTCCAGGTGCCTACGGCTCTGCCCGGTGTAGATCCCGCCATTCTGGACCCCCGGGATACCTATGCCGATGCCTCCCAGTGGGAGGAGAAGGCTAAGGATCTGGCCAGCCGCTTCGTAAAGAACTTTGTCAAGTATGAGTCCAACGAGCACGGAAAGGCCCTGGTGGCCGCCGGCCCCAAGGCGTAAATCAACCGAACTGAAAAGCGCCGGAATGTTTATATTCCGGCGCTTTTTATAGTATTAAGGAGAAAACCATGATTGAACTGAAGATTCTTATTGATGAGCTGGACTACGACTCCATCGCAGACTATCTGATTCCGGCCTTGGCCGAGAGCATGGCCAAGGAACAGAAGGGCGGCGTGCTGGGCGGCGTCCTGGCCGGGAATCCGGAGGTGTTTACCTCCATGGCCCGCACGCTGCTGCACACCATGAGTCAGGAGAAGCGGGACGAGCTGCTGGTGCAGCAGCTGAACAAGAACCGGGACAAGCTGCTGCAAAAGGGGAGAAAGGCCGCTGCCGGAAAGGGCATCCGTGTGCAGCTGTGCGACCTGACCGCGAGAAAGTTCTGATGCGGGGGAAATATCACAGTAACATCATATAAGGGCGGGGGTTACCCCGCCCTTATATGCGGTGCGTTGGTGCGGCGCGGGGGGATACGGATTGCCACACCAGTGACATCGGTCACTGGTTCGCAATGACAGTGTTACCGAAGGTTTGACGGGCGGCGGGACACATGGGTCCCGCCCTACAGCCATTATTTTTGTAGGGCAGGGCCCGTGTGCCCTGCCGGGGGGTGCGGTGTGTGGAGGAGCGGATCGCCACAGCCGGTGTGCGCACTGACTTTGTAATGACAGGGCGTTGTAGGCGGTTCAGAGCAGAATCGGCGGCGGGGTGAGAGAACCCCGCCCTACCAGATAGGTATTCTTGCCCCTTCAACCAAAAGATCCGGCTCATGTGGGCCGGATCTTTAATCAAACGAAGAAATTACTTCTTCAGCGCCTCTACAGCCTGACGCAGGGCGGATATGTTATCCTCTGTGGTGGCCCAGCTGGAGGCAAAACGAATGGCGGAATGAGTCTCATCGATACGCTCCCAATATTCATAGCCGAAGCTTTGTCCCAAAATGGCCAGCTCCGCATCACTCATAATAGGGTACTGCTGGTTGGTAGGGGAGTCAAAGAGGAACTTATAGCCGCAATCCTCAAAAATAGCGTGGATCTTCTTGGCCATGACATTGGCGTGACGGGAGATTTTGAAGTACAGGTCGTCGGTAAACAGGGTATCAAACTGCAGGCCCAAAAGCCGGCCTTTGGCCAGCATACCGCCCCGCTGCTTCATCATGAAGCGGAAGTCCTTTTTCAGCGCCGGATTCATGATCACCACAGCCTCGCCGAAGAGGGCGCCCACCTTATTGCCGCCGATATAGAAGATGTCACACAGCCGGGCCAGCTCCGGCAGGGTCAGGTCACAATCGTCGCAGGTGAGGCCGTAGCCCATCCGAGCCCCGTCGATAAAGAGGGGCAGACCGCACTTTTGGCACACCTGGTACAGCGCCGTCAGCTCCGCCTTAGAGTATAGGGTGCCACCCTCGGTGGAAAAGGAGATATACACCATACCGGGCATGACCATATGCTCATAGTCGGGGTTGAAGTGGTGCCAGTTATAGTAATCCTCCACCTGCTGGGCGGTGATCTTGCCGTTGTTCGTGGGCAGGGCCAGCACCTTGTGGCCGGAGGACTCGATGGCACCGGTTTCGTGACAGTTGATATGGCCGCTGGCAGCGGTGAGAACGCCCTGGTAGGGCCGGAGAACGGAGGCGATCACCGTGGTGTTGGTCAGGGTGCCGCCTACCAGGAAATGCACATCGGCCTCCGGGGCTTGGCAGGCGGCCTTGATCTTCTCCCGGGCGGCGGCGCAGTATTCATCCTCGCCATAGCCCACGGTCTGCTCCATATTGGTCTGCAGCAGGCGCTCCATAATGGCGGGATGTGCGCCCTCCAGATAGTCGCTGTTGAAATAGATCATATGCGATCGCTCCTTTCTATACCTTAGCTGTATTTTATCGCAAAAAAATGGCCCTGTAAAGCCTGTACGGAAGAATTCTTTTGCCTTGCCAAATAATGCGGAATCCGGTATAATAAATCAAAAGGGGGCGGCAGCATGAAGAATAAAACCGGAAAAAAGATCCTCTATTATGCCATCCTGGCCGTGCTGCTGGGGGTGTTTTGCTTCTCGGGCTACAAGATCTACAGCTATTATTCGGAGCAGAATGCCAGCACGAAGCTCAACGAGGAGATCGTCCGGGAGTACACCATCCGCAAAACGGGCGAGGCCAAGGAGTACTTTGAGGTGGATTTTGACCAGCTGCGCCAGCAGAACGAGGATGTGACGGCGTGGCTCTATCTGCCGGATTCGGTGATCAACTACCCCGTGCTGCAGCATGGGGACAACGACTACTATCTGACCCGGCAGATCGACGGCTCTTACAATAAAAACGGCAGCATTTTCATGGATTACCGCAACGCACCGGACTTTTCCGACCGGAACACCATCATCTACGGCCACCATATGCGCACGGGAAATATGTTCGGCAAGCTGGTGAACTTCAAGAGTGACAGCTACTATCAGCAGCACGACCATATGTTCATCATGACGCCCCAGGTCACCTACCGGCTGGATCTGCTGTGCGGGGCGGTGGTGGAG
>CAVKFX010000026.1:0-10698 GCA_963655625.1 uncultured Eubacteriales bacterium
GGTGCTGATCCCCAAGCATTAACATCCTGTTAAGGAGAAAAGAATATGAAAAAGTTTTTTCAAGAATTCAAGGAATTCGCCATGCGCGGCAACGTGCTGGACATGGCTGTGGGCGTTATCTTAGGCGGTGCCTTCGGTAAAATCACTACCTCTTTGGTGAACGACGTGTTCATGCCCCTCATTGGCATGATCATCGGCGGCGTGGACCTGGGCAAGCTGAACATTGTCCTCAAAGCCGCGACAGACACCACCGAGGCCGTCACTCTGGGCATCGGCACGTTCCTCACAACTGTCATCGACTTTATCCTGGTTGCCTTTGTGATCTTCCTGATGATCAAGACTATCAACCGTTTTCACAAGAAGCAAGAGGAGGAGCCCGCCCCCGAGGAGCCCGTAGGCCCCACCAGCGAGGAGCTGCTCACCGAGATCCGGGACCTGCTGAAGGAGCAGAAATAACTTGGAGTCCATTTTGAAGCAAGGCTTGGAGAGTCTGGGCCTGGACGCCGCCGCCATCCCGATGTTAACGGAATTCGCCCGGCGGCTGCTGGAGAAAAACAAGGTCATGAATCTGACGGCCATTACGGAGCCCCGGGACGTGGCCACGCTGCACCTGCTGGATTGCGCCTATCTGCTGACTGCGGCGGACTTCCGGGATAAAACCGTGGTGGACGTGGGCACCGGCGCAGGCTTTCCGGGGATGCCCATGGCCATACTGGAGCCAACCGCACAGCTGACCCTCCTGGACAGCCTGGGAAAGCGCATCGACTTCCTCCGGGAAACGGCGGAAGCCCTAAAGCTGGAAAACATTTCCTGCGTCCACGCCCGGGCGGAGGAATTTGCCGCCGGGCACCGGGAGCAGTATGACTATGCCGTGTCCCGGGCAGTGGCGGCGCTGCCGGTGCTGAGCGAGCTGGCGCTGCCGCTGGTGAAGCCCGGCGGGGCGTTCCTGGCCATGAAATCCGTGGATTCGGATGCGGAGATCGACAGCGCCCGCAGCGCCATCGGGCAGCTGGGCGGAAAGCTGGAGAAAATTCTCGACTACACCGTCCCCTGCACGGAGGTGCGGCACCGGGTGGTGCTCATCCGCAAGGTAAAGCCCACGCCCCGGCAGTTCCCCCGGGCCTTTGCCAGGATCAAAAAATCCCCTCTCAAATAAGGAGGCACAATGGGCGAGATCATTGCCGTGGTGTCCGGCAAAGGCGGCACCGGAAAAACTACATTCACCTCCAACATCGGCTTCGCCCTGGCCTCCCTGGGAAAAAAGGTGCTGTGCCTGGATTGCGACATCACCCTGCGGAACCTGGACCTGGCCCTGGGCCTCAGCGACAGCGCCCTGATGGATTTTTCCGACGTGATGGGCGGCCGATGTACCCTGGCGGAGGCGGTGGTAAGTCATCCCAGGTATCCCACCCTGTTCCTGCTGGCCGCGCCCCTGGTTTTTGACGGCTTCCGGGTGGAGCCGGGACAGGTCAGGGCCCTCATGGGCCAGATCAAGGAAGCCTTTGACTTCTGCCTGGTGGACGCGCCGGCGGGCCTGGGACAGGGCTTCCGCATGGCGACACAAGAGGCGGACCATGTGGTGGTGGTGACCACCACGGATGTCACCGCCTTGCGGGACGCCCAGCGAACCGTCATGGAGCTGGACCGCTTCCCCACGGACAAGGTCCACCTGGTGGTGAACCGGGTGGCCAAAAAGCTCATGCGCCAGCTGCACACCACCATCGACGACGCCATGGACGCCGCGGGCCTGCCCCTGCTGGGCGTGGTGCCGGAGGACCCGGACATCCCCAGGTGTCTGAACCAAGGCGTGCCCCTGCGGGACGATAATTTCTATGCCGCCCGAGCCTACTATAACATTGCGAGACGCATCGCGGGCGGAAAGGCCCCGCTGATGAAAATATAAACAAACTGGCGAAAAAACCTGCCTGTCATTCCGAGGAGCGAAGCGACGTGGGAATCCGTCCCCCCTTCCAAATTCGGGCTATTCAGGGCAAATCGCCGTTCGCTGCTCTTACCAAGGCAGCTGCTTCAAGACTATCTCTATTGCACAGAAAGGAGAGCGCAATTATGAATATCGCACTGATCGCTCACAACAACCGCAAGGAACTCATGGTCCAGTTCTGTACCGCTTACTGCGGCATCCTGGCCAAGCACACCCTATGCGCCACCGCTACCACCGGCCAGATGGTGGCCGAGGCCACAGGCCTGACCATCCACCGATTTATGAGCTTTTATCACGGCGGCGGCCAGCAGATCGGCGCCCGCATCGCCTATAACGAGCTGGACATGGTCCTCTGCTTCGACGATCCCAACACCAAGGAGCCCTCCCCGGACATCATCTATATCTCCCGCCTGTGCGACAAGAACAACATCCCCTATGCCAGCAACATCGCCACCGCCGAGATGCTGGTGCTGGGCCTGGCCCGGGGCGATCTGGATTGGCGCGAGGTGGTCAATCCCAAAAGCAGCCCCTTCACCGCTTGACATTTCCCGGCCAATGGGCTAAAATAAACTGAAATACCGCGATAACGGAGCAGGAGTAGTTCTGTCCCCGCCGGAGCAGAGAGGCGCGCCATCGGCTGCAAGCGCGCCCCGGCACACAGAGTGAAGACAGCCCCACCAGCGGGGATGGAAACATCCACGGCCCGCTCCCCGTAACAGGAGCGCCAAAGGGCCCCCCCTCGGGGCCGAAATTGGGTGGCACCACGAAGCATCGCGCTCTCGTCCCAATGCACGGGACGGGAGCGCTTTTTTACTTTCCGTCAACCGAAATTCATGATAAAAGGAGAACACGAACATGGCAAAAATGACGCCCCGGACCCTCTCGGGCTTTATGGAGCTGCTGCCGCAGCCCCAGCAGCAGATGGAGCAGATGATGCAGATCCTGCGGGAGACCTATTCCCTCTATGGCTTCACCCCCCTGGATACACCGATCATCGAGGCCAGCGAGGTGCTGCTGGCCAAGGGCGGCGGCGAGACCGAAAAGCAGATCTACCGCTTCCAAAAGGGCGATGCGGACTTAGCTCTGCGCTTTGACCTGACCGTGCCCCTGGCCAAATATGTGGCCCTCCACGGAGGCGAGCTGTCCTTCCCCTTCCGGCGCTATCAGATCGGCAAGGTCTACCGGGGCGAGCGGGCCCAGCGGGGCCGGTTCCGGGAGTTTTACCAGGCGGATATTGACGTCATCGGCGATGGCAAGCTGGACATCACCAACGAGGCGGAGATTCCTTCCATTATTTACCAGACTTTTACTCGCCTGGGGCTGAAGCGATTCCAAATCAGGGTGAACAACCGTAAGATCCTCAACGGCTTCTATGCTATGCTGGGGCTGACGGAGCAATCCGGGGCCATTATGCGCACCGTGGATAAGCTGGATAAAATCGGGCCGGACAAGGTCCGGGCGCTGCTGCTGGAGGACTGCGGGCTGACCGAGGACCAGGCGGCGGAAATTCTCAAGTTCATCGCCATCACCGGCTCCAACGCCGATGTCCTGGCGGCCCTGGAGGGCTACGCCGGGCGGCACGAGCTGTTTGACCGGGGCCTGTCCGAGCTGAAAACCGTGACGGCATACCTGGCGGACTTCGGTGTGCCGGAGGAGAATTTTGCTGTGGATCTGACCATCGCCCGGGGCTTGGACTACTACACCGGCACCGTGTACGAGACGACCCTGCTGGACCACCCGGAGATCGGCTCCGTTTGCTCCGGCGGCCGGTACGACAACCTGGCCGAGTACTACACCGACCGGCAGCTCCCCGGGGTAGGCATCTCCATCGGCCTGACAAGGCTATTCTATGTCCTGGGCGAGCAGGGGATGCTGAACCCCGACCTGCCCACGGCCCCGGCGGACGTGCTGGTGCTGCCCATGACGGAGGACCTGGCCCCGGCCATTTCCCTGTCCACCAAGCTCCGGGCCGCCGGCGTGCGGACCCAGCTGTATACCGAGCAGAAGAAATTCAAGGCCAAGATGAGCTATGCGGACAAGCTGGGCGTGCCCTATGTGATTTTCCTGGGTGGCGATGAGATCGCCGCCGGGGTGGTGGCCTGCAAGGACATGAAAACCGGTGAGCAGACCAAGCTGCCCTTTGCCGAGACACTGGCCCTGATCCAATCCGGCCTGGCGGAGAAGAACAAGGGCGCGGTGATTTTGGAGTAAAGCGCATGAGGCACGGATTGCCACAGCCAGTGTGCGCACTGGCTTCGCAATGACACGCCGTATGGAATTGCGGCGCAAGCCCAGCGCGGGCCGTCCAGGAGGCCGGCCCCTACGCACCGTTTACCGATAGCACTTCGTAGGGGGCGATGACCACATCGCGCCGTCGGCACCAGCCTTCACATGGCGTATACTGAAAACAAACCGTAATATCTAATTAAAATTATACAACTCATTATCAAAACAGGAGGAAGAATACGATGATGCAAATGCGTACACACACCTGCAATCAGCTGCGCCTGGCCGATGTGGGCAAGAGCGTGAAGATCGTGGGCTGGATGGAGAACGTCCGGGAGGTGGGCAGCAACCTGGCTTTCGTGGTCCTGCGGGACTTCTACGGCACCACCCAGGTAGTGGCCGAGACCGAGGACATGCTGGCCATTATCAAGGGCCTGAACAAGGAATCCACCATCAGCGTGGAGGGCGTGGTCCGGGAGCGGGCCAGCAAAAACCCCAAGCAGGCCACCGGCGAGATCGAGGTGGTACCCAATAAGATCGAGGTCCTGGGCCGCTGCCGCTATAACAGCCTGCCCTTTGAGATCAACCGCAGCCGGGAGGCTGACGAGACCGCCCGCCTGAAGTACCGCTATCTGGATCTGCGCAATCCCGCCGTGAAGCAGAACATCATCCTGCGCTGCCAGGTGGTAGCCGCCCTGCGGGCCGCCATGACCGAGCACGGCTTCCTGGAGATCACCACCCCCATCCTCACCGCCTCTTCCCCGGAGGGCGCCCGGGATTACCTGGTGCCCGCCCGGAAGCACCCCGGCAAGTTCTACGCCCTGCCCCAGGCCCCCCAGCAGTTCAAGCAGCTGCTGATGACCTCCGGCTTCGACCGCTATTTCCAGATCGCCCCCTGCTTCCGCGATGAGGACGCCCGCGGCGACCGCTCCCCCGGCGAGTTCTATCAGCTGGATATGGAGATGGCCTTCGCCACCCAGGACGATGTGTTCGCCGTGCTGGAGGATGTACTGCCCCCGATTTTTGCCAAATTCGGCACCTACAGCGTGGCCTCCTCCGCCCCCTTCCGCCGGATCCCCTATCTGCAGTCCATGGAAACCTACGGCTCCGACAAGCCCGACCTGCGCATTGACCTCACCAGCAAAAATGTTACGGGGCTTTTTGAAAACAGCGAGTTTGAGGCCCTGCGCGGCCAGACCGTGAAGATGGTGGACATCACCGATTGTACCCTCACCCGCAAGCAGATCGAAAAGCTCCTCACCGACTGCGAGGTGCAGTCCGGCAGCAAGGGCTACTGGTTCAAGGTGGACGAGAGCGGCGAGCTGGCCGGAGGCATCGGCAAGTTCGTGACACCCGTGAAGGAGGAGCTGGCCAAGGTCCTGGACCTGAAGCCCAATACCCTGGTGGTGGTGGCCGCCGGAGAAGCCGCCACCAAGTCCGTGGGCGTGATGATCAAGACCTTCGGCGCCGCCTGTGAGGGCCACATGGACAAGGAGCGCTACGAGTTCTGCTGGATCGTGGACTTCCCCATGTACGAGATCGGCGAGGAGAGCGGCCAGCTGGAGTTCTGCCACAACCCCTTCTCCATGCCCAGCGGCGGCATGGAGACCCTGCTCAAGGCCGAGCGGGGCGAGCTGGACCCCCTGGACATCATGGCCAACCAGTACGACCTGGTGTGCAACGGCGTGGAGCTTTCTTCCGGCGCTGTGCGTAACCACGATCCGGAGATCATGATCAAGGCCTTTGAGATGGTGCGCCTGGGTGAGGAGGACGTGAAGAAAAAGTTCCCCGCCATGTATAACGCCTTCTGCTACGGTGCGCCGCCCCACGCGGGCATCGCCCCGGGCGTGGACCGCATGGTCATGCTCCTGGCGGGGGAAAGCTCCATCCGGGAGATCATCCCCTTCCCCATGAACAAGAACGCCCAGGATATTATGATGGGCGCACCGTCCACCGTGGAGCAAAAGCAGCTGGATGAGCTGCACATCGCCCTGGTGGGCCAGCTGGAGGAGGAGTAAGCCCGCACTAAACAAATAAAAATCGAGAGGTGGCCGCAAGGCCACCTCTTTTTTGCAAGGGAGATGGGGAGAAACGGATTGCCACGGGCGCAGAGCGCCCTCGCAATGACATGGCTATTTGCAAGGGGGACGGGGGATTTCTTGCGGTGTGTAGGGGCAATCCTCGCGATCGCCCGCGGTCGGCATGTTCGGGCGTAGGGGACGATGTCCACATCGGCCCGGTGGCTTCAGCCCTCAAAATATCCGTAGGGGCGGCGGGACACACGGGTCCCGCCCTACAGAAAGCTTCGTAGGGCGGCGTGCCCTCACGCCGCCGCACGGTAGGCGCAGAGGTTTTCCCTGTTCCACCAGGCCAGCACAAGCGGGTCGCGCGTCTCGGAATTAGACGCAGAGGCCATGCGGAAGCAAGGTGCAAATTTTGCACATCCCGGTCCGCGAGGTAAGAGGAAACCGACGCGGACGACACCCCAGCCGCGAAAAGGATTCCAAAACCTTGGTTTTGGCGGCGTTCTTTCCTCCCTTTCTTTTGCCGCAGAAAGAAAGGGAGCCGTCGGAGACATAAAAGCCGCAGCGCTGGAGAAACGGATTGCCACGGCCGCGGAGCGCCCTCACAATGACAGGGTTTTTTCATGAGCTGCGGTGCAATTCCGGGCGGCGGGGTGTGGTCGCCCCGCCCTACGGGGGACAAGGAGTACGGAAGGGGACGATGTGGGCATCGGCCCCTACGGTGCATTATTGTTGGGGCGGTGAGGCTTGTTTCCCCCCTCCCCCTTGCATTTCTCCCCATTTTGCGGCATACTGTTCTCGATCACATTCATAATCAAAGGAGTTTCAACATGGAAACCGTAAAGCTATACTACGCCGATGCATTTCAGCGGGAATTTGACGCACAAGTCCTTGCCTGCCGTCCCCAGGGCAAAAAATGGCTGGTCATCCTGGACCAAACCGCCTTCTATCCCGAGGGCGGCGGCCAGCCTGCCGACCACGGCGTCCTGGGCGGCGCCCAGGTCACGGATGTCCGGGAGCAGGAGGGCGCCATCCTCCACACCTGCGACAAACCCCTGCCCGAGGGAGAGACCGTCCACGGGGAGATCGACTGGGCCCGGCGCTTTGACCACATGCAGCAGCACTCCGGGGAGCATATCGTCAGCGGGATGCTCTGCGCCGCCTATAACTGCGACAACACCGGCTTTCACCTGGGGGAAAGCTCCGTCATCATCGACTACAACGCCGACATTCCCTGGGAGGAGGTGCTGGACATCGAGGCCCGGGCCAACCGCTACATTTGGGAAAACCATTCCCTGGTGACCCTCTATCCCACCGCCCAGGAGCTGGCCGCCCTCCCCTACCGCAGCAAAAAGGAGCTGACCGGCCAGGTGCGCATTACCCAATTTCCCGGGGCCGATATGTGCGCCTGCTGCGGCACCCATGTGGCGTATTCCGGCCAGGTGGGGCTGGTGAAATTTATCGGCTGGCAGAAATTCCGGGACGGCGTGCGCCTGGAGCTGCTGTGCGGCCAGCGGGCGCTGGCGTACCTCTCCCTAAGCTGGCAGCAGAACAGCGCCGTGGGCCGGGAGCTATCCGTGAAGCCCGGCAAGACCGCCCAGGCCGTGGAGCGGCTGCTGGGCGAGGTGCAGAGCCTGAAGGCCCGGTGCGCCGGGCTGGAGGAGGCGGAGTTCCATCGCCTGGCAGAGGAGTACCGGGACGTGGGGAGTGTGCTGCTGGTGCAGCCGCCCATAGAGCCGGACAGCGTCCGGCGGCTGTGCGATGCCGTGAGCCGCACCTGCAGCGGCCGGTGCGCCGTATTCGCCGGGACAGACGGCGGATACAAATACGCCGTCATCCACCCGGAGCAGGACATCGCGCCCTTTGTAAAAGCCCTGAATGCCGCCCTTCATGGCCGGGGCGGCGGACGGGACGGCTTTGCCCAGGGCAGCGCCGCCTGCACGGAGGAGGAAATTCACCGTTTTTGGGCAGAAAGCGCATAAAACAAGAAAAAAGACCGGAAAAGCCTGCGTTTTTTAGCTTTTTCGGTCTTTTCTTTTCCTTAAAAAGATGTTATACTGGCTGGGTCTGAAGTTTTAAAGAGGGTGAATGCTATGCAAAACGAGAACAAGCTGGGCGTCATGCCCATTAAAAAACTGATTTGGAATATGTCCCTGCCCATCATCATTTCCATGCTGGTGCAGGCGCTGTATAACATCGTGGACAGCGTATTCGTCTCCTGGGTCAGTGAGGCATCCCTGACCGCCGTGTCTCTGGCGTTCCCGGCGCAGAACCTGATGATCTCCCTGGCAGCGGGCACCGCCGTGGGCGTCAACGCCCTCATGGGCCGGGCCCTGGGCGCCAAGGATCAAAAGCGGGCAGACACCGTGGCCATGAACGGCCTGTTCCTGGCCTTGGTGGGCTTTGTGCTGTGCGCGGTGCTGGGGCTGACGCTTTCGGACTTCTACTTCCGCAGCCAGACGGATGTGGAGGAGATCATCCAGATGGGCAACCAGTATCTGATGATCGTCATGGGCGCGTCCTTCGGTGCCTTCGGCCAAATGATGCTGGAGCGGCTGCTCCAGGGTACCGGACACAGCATTCTGTCCATGTATACCCAGGGCGCGGGCGCCATTATCAACATCATTCTGGACCCCGTTTTCATCTTCGTTTTCAAGATGGGCGTGGCGGGCGCTGCCATTGCCACCGTCATCGGGCAGATTTTTGCCTGTGTCTTCGCCCTGGTGCTGAACCTGAAGAAAAACCCGGAGCTTCACCTGGTGTTCCGTGGCTTCCGGCCCAACTGGCGCATCATCGGCAGCATTTACGCCATCGGCCTGCCGTCGGTGGTGATGATGGCCATCGGCTCGGTGATGACCTTCCTCATGAACAAGATCCTCATCACCTATCACTCCGCCCGGGAGACCGCCGCCACAGCCTTCGGCATCTACTTCAAGCTCAACAGCTTTGTGTTCATGCCCGTGTTCGGCCTGAATAACGGTGTTATTCCCATCATCGCCTATAACTACGGCGCCCAGCAGCGCCGCCGCATGATCGAGACCGTCAAGCGCAGCACCGTCTATGCCTCCTGCGTGATGATCTTGGGCATGGTGATCTTCCAGCTCTTCCCCGGCACCCTGCTGAAAATCTTTAAGGCCACGGACACCATGATGTCCGTGGGCATCCCGGCCCTGCGGATCATATCCCTGAGCTTTTGTATGGCCGGGGCGTGCATTGCCTTGGGCGGCTGCTTCCAGGCATTGGGCAAGTCCATGTATTCGCTGATCGTGTCCTTTATCCGGCAGCTGGTGCTGCTGATCCCCGTGGCCTTCGTCCTGGCGCAGATCGGCCACAGCATGGGCAACGACAACCTGGTTTGGTGGTGCTATCCCATTTCGGAGGTGTTCTCCCTGATCGTTTCGCTGCTGTGCTTCCGCCGGCTGCACCGCACCCTTATCTCCAAGCTGCCCGAGGACGGTCCGGCCCCCTGTGCCGGGGATCCTTCCATGTGAGCTTTAGTCCTCACAGCTGTAAAACCACAGATCGCCGCACCGGTATACATACCGGTGCGGCGATATTTTTGTAGGGCGGGACCCATGTGTCCCGCCGCCCATCGCACTCCATGCAAACCCTGTCATCGCGAACCAGTGACCGATGTCACTGGTGTGGCGATCCGTAATACCCTGCGCTGCGCCGACCGCGGCTCCCTTTCTTTCTACGGCGAAAGAAAGGGAGGAAAGAACGCCGCCAAAACCAAGGTTTTGCAATCCTTCCGCGGCTGAGGTGCTGCCTGCATCGGTCCCTTCCGGCCACGCGAACCGGGATGTACAAAATTTATGCCTTGCTTTCGCATCGTCTCTGCATCTCCATCCGCGACGCGCTCTGCGCTTGTGCTGGCCTGTCCTGGCGGAGATAATCTTTGCGTTTACCGCCCGGGGCGATGTGGGCATCTCCCCCTACACCTATTTATCATGAAACCGTCCGTAGGGGCCGATGCCCACATAGGCCCGAGCGCCGAATTTCCTGTTTTCATTTCGTGGGGCGGGCTGCCCTCACCCCGCCGCCGGCCTTGCGCCGCACTCCCGGCAGGGCACGCGGACCCTGCCATTGCGCACCGGTGCGGCGATCCGTATCCCCCTTATACCGCCCCCTGCGCATTCCCCCTGCATTTTTGCAGGGGCGGATGCGCCCCCACTCCGAAAAAAGAAATGCAGAGCCGCCGCTTCTGGAGTAAGCGGCGGCTTTGCATTAAAAGGGGAAAGGGAAGAATATGCTTGGAAAAGAAAAGGTAAATCTTAATTCATTACTTGCTTGTTGCAGCAGACACAACACCCACGATTACCAAGATACCGGCCAAAGCGGCCAAAATGATGTTCAATACCATAGTTCTGACCTCCTATTTCGATTTTGATTATCGTAAGCTTACTGATTGATTTTATATTAGCAGAAACTTAGCAATATGTAAAACGAATCTTATTCATCATTTTCATGAAATTTTGTTGTGCCTGCGGGCAAACTGTGTTACAC
>CAVKFX010000027.1:0-6160 GCA_963655625.1 uncultured Eubacteriales bacterium
GAATCAGGTACTCCTTGGCCTGCTCGGCGGTGAATCCGGAGATGCGCTCCAGCATTTCGGTCTGGCTGCGCTTGATGAGCTTGATCTCATCCTGTTCTTTCTGGAGGGCGTCGTGCTTCTGGCTCAGCGCCTCCTCCTTCTTCTCAATGGCATCGGTCTTGCGATCGATGTTCTCTTCCTTCTGCTGCAGCCGGCGCTCCTGCTTCTGCAGGTCCGCCCGGCGCTCCTTGACTTCCTTCTCGTAATCCGCACGGCTTTTCAGGATCTCTTCCTTTGCCTCCAGCAGAACCTCACGCTTCTTGCTCTCGGAGCTCTTGATGGCCTCGTTGAGGATGCGGGTCGCCTCCTCTTCCGCGCTGGAAATTTCCTTTTCCGCTACCTTCTTGCGGTACTGAATGCCGATAGGGAAGCCAATCACGAACGCAACAACAGCCGCAACAGCCGCTACAATGTAGCCAACTGTGGTCATGATTGGTCAACCTCCTGTGAATGTGTATAAATCCTTGAGAAACGGTTTCCCGTTTGAGTGTAGAAAACAACCAAAAAGACCCCCTGATCTTTCGGGTGCATATCCTTTCTAATATTAATCGCATTTTAGGAAACTGTCAAGGGAAAAAGCACAAGCGGGGTGAATTATTTTCCTCACAGTTGGATAAAGGCGGCATTGGCATAGCCGATGGTCTCCCCGTAGAGTACCACATACCAGCCCTGATACTGGCCGAACACCGTGACCGTAGCGCCGCTGGGGATCTGGGTGAGGATCTGTCCCTGGGCCGACGGATACGCCCGCAGCGCCACCGGCCCGCCGGAATCCGTAACGGCCAGGCCCGGCTGGCTGGGCCCGGGATAGACATAGGGCAGGCCGAAATACTCCGTCATGGCCTGCACCAGGGTCTGGGCGATAAGGTCGATGTGCCCGGCGATCCACCGGGCGTCGGCGGCGTTATCGTGGTAGCCGATCTCCAGCAGCACGGCGGGGGCCTTGGTGCGCTTCACCTCCGCCAGGGTGGTGGTGGAGCGGGTGGTCACCTGATTTGGCAGGGGATAGATCTCTCGCAGGGCCGCCGCAAACAGCTCCGCCGCCCG
This sequence comes from uncultured Eubacteriales bacterium, assembly GCA_963655625.1. Taxonomy (GTDB): domain Bacteria; phylum Bacillota; class Clostridia; order Oscillospirales; family Oscillospiraceae; genus Vescimonas. The sequence continues at coordinate 1,087 of CAVKFX010000027.1, forward strand.
CTGGCTGTTTGCGCTGCCGGGATAGTAAAAGGCGACAATGCCCCGGCTCCGGCCCTCGCTGCCCGGGCCGGAGGCGTTGGAGTGGAGGGCCAGATGAAAATCATAGCTGCCGGCATTGCTCTGCCGGATGGAGTCGGACACGGTGCCCTGGGGATCGTTGCGGGTAAACTGGATGCCGTTGGAAAGCAGCAGCGGCTCCATGGCGTCCGCCAGCAGGTTCATGAAGTATTCCTCGCTGCCGGCGCCGGTGACATACTGGTTATATTCCTGGGTAGAGGGGCTTAAAAAAATCGTTGGCATAAAACCAAGCCTCCCTGTCTGCAATTTCTCTTTTTATTTATATGGCAATCGGCCCGGGAATGTGCTACAATGAATTGATTTTTCTCGGAAAGGCGGGCGGGACTATGAAGGCAGAACGACCCTATCCCCAGGTGCATATTACGCAAAAGGGAGAGCGCGCCCTGACGGCGGGGCACCCGTGGGTATATGCCGGGGAGGTGACGGAGCTTTCCGGCCCTGTGGAGGACGGCGGCCTGGCGGATGTCATCGGCCACAAGGGGGCCTATCTCGGCACGGGCTTTTATAACAGCCACTCCCTCATCCGCTGCCGGCTCCTCTCCCGCAACGCCAACGACCGGTTTGACGATGCCTTTTGGCAGCGCCGGGTGCAGTACGCCTGGGACTACCGCAAGGCCGTCATGCCCCCGGAGGACCTGCACTGCTGCCGGGTCATCTTCGGAGAAGCGGACGGCTTCCCGGGGCTGACAGTGGACCGGTTCGGCCCGGTGCTGGCGGTGCAGGTGCTGAGCCTGGGCATGGAGCGCATCCGGGAGAGGCTCCTGCCCATCCTGGCCCAGGTGCTGCGCCGGGACGGTCAGGACATTGCGGGCATCTACCTGCGCAACGACGTATCCCTGCGGGAAAAGGAGGGGCTGGTGCAAAGCAAGGGCTGGTTCCCCCTGCCCGGAGAAGCCCAGCCCGACCTCACCGGAGCAGACATCGTGGAAAACGGCATCCGCTACCGGGTGGATTTCATCAACGGGCAGAAAACCGGGTTCTTCCTGGATCAGAAATACAACCGCCAGGCGGTGGCGCGGCTGGCTCGTGGCCGCACGGTGCTGGACTGCTTTACCCACACCGGCTCCTTCGCCCTCAACGCCGCCCGGGGCGGCGCCAGGCATGTGACGGCGGTGGACGTGTCGGAGTTTGCCGTGCAGTGCGCCGCGGAAAACGCCCGGCTCAACGGGCTGGACGGCATCATGGATTGTAAAGCCGCCAATGTGTTCGACCTGCTGCCGGAGCTGGAAAAGGGGCCCAAGGTCTACGACTTCATCATCCTGGATCCCCCGGCCTTTACCAAGAGCCGCAAGACTATCGAGAGCGCCATGACCGGGTATAAGGAGATCAACTACCGGGCCATGAAGCTGCTGCCCCGGGGCGGGTATCTGGCCACCTGCTCGTGCAGCCATTTCGCCTCCACGGAGCGGTTCATAGCTATGCTCCGCAGCGCCGCCAAAGACGCCGGGGTGCAGCTGCGGCAGATCGAGCAGCGCCAGCAGGCCTGTGACCACCCCATCCTATGGGGTGTGGACGAGACGGACTATCTGAAGTTCTTTCTGTTCCAGGTGGTCTAACCCCCACCGTAGGGGACGATGCCCACATCGCCCCGCCTTACAGCCCCGCGCGCAACCCATCAGTAGGGGCGACCCTCGCGGTCGCCCGCAGCCCGGGAGTACCGGGGCGTCGAGGACGCCGCCCCCTACGAAGTTCTATCGGTAAGCGGTCCGTAGGGGCCGGCGTCCCCGACGGCCCGCTTTCACGCACTCTCATGTGATCCGTAAGGGCGGGGTTCTACCCCGCCCGCCTTCCCGCATCCCTTGCACCCCCCGTAGGGGCGGACGCCCCTGTCCGCCCGCCCCCACCTCTTCACTTTTCACTCTTCACTATTCTCTAAAAAAGAGACGCCCTCCGGCGTCTCTTTTTTCAATTGTCACTCCTCCAGCTCCACCGTCACATGGTCGGTGCCGTGGCGCTGAAACTCTCCTAAATACTCGTTCATCCGCTCCATGACCTCGTCGTAATTCTCCTCCGTGACGGGGGGATCGTCCAGATCCCGCAGAGCCAGCTCCTGGGCCAGGATCTCGAAGAACACGTTGTCCTCATAGGCCATGATGGCCTCGTGGATGCCGCCCTCGGCAAAGGCCCGGGAGGGGATCAGCTCCCCCTGGTACAGCTCCGTCAGCTTCTCCATGCCCCGGCCCAGGCAGTGGGAAAACACCAGGCTCTCCACCTGGTCGTAATCCCGGATGCGGTCGTCCCCCCGGGTGGAGTTGAGCACCCAGTTGCCGATATACACCAGATCCAGCAGCCGCCGGAACTGTTTTTGCGTCAGTTTAAGCTCCATTACAGGCACCTCCTTGCCGTTTGCTTTCCTATTTGCGTTTCAGTATAGCAGAAGAGAGGAGAAATTGCCACTGAAAAAAATGGGCATCCACACCAAATTTTCCTTGTGATAGGCGGCGATCCATAGTATAATTGATTGGTTAATATGGCCGGATTCGGACGGATCGGCCCCGGGCGCCGCACGGGCTCCTTCCCTCTGAAGGTATTATATACTCCGGGGGCTCATCCCGTGCCCCGGGGTACCGCGCACAAATAGCAAACGTCAGCAAGGAGGCACGCTATGGAAGGAACCGCACAAATTCGCATCGCCAGCCGCAGCGTGTTCGGCGGGGTGGAGGATGTGATCCGCATGGAGGGCACCGCCGCCGTGGAAAAGACCGACTACGGTTGGCATCTCCAATACGAGGCCGTGAACTGCGAGGATGAAAGCTCCGCCATCCGCTCGGACGTGAAGGTGGAGACCGCCACCCGCCGGGCCATCCTGGTCAACGAGGGAGAGGGCTACGGCCTGCTTTTGGACCCCGCCGCCGTCACCGCCACGCAGATCAGGACCCCCCAGGGCAGCCTCACCCTGAATGTGAAAACCAAGGAGGTCAGCTGGGACCTGGCCGGGCAAAAGGACGGCTCGGTGATCCTGGAGTATATGCTGCTGGTTGGCATGCAGCCCGTGAGTTCGCTGCGGGTCAGTTTATTTCTAAAAAAATAGCTGGCGAAAAGGCTTACCGCCTGTGGGCGGCAAGCTCTGCGAGGCTTTTTGATAAAATGTGTTTCTAAAGAAAATTTAAGGAGTAACTGCTATGAATATGATACAAAACGCCAAGGACCAGGTGCTGGAGCTGACCCTGGCCGCCTACCGCAAGGCCGCTGATGCCGGCCTCCTCCCGGCCGACTGCCCCGTGCAGCCCTCGGTGGAAATCCCCAAGGACACCGCCAACGGCGACTACACCACCACCTTCTGCCTGGCCGCCGCCAAGGCCCTGCGCAAAAATCCCCGGGAGGTAGCGCAGATCCTGCTGGACAACATGGACCTGGAGGGCAGCTACTTTACCTTCGCCGCCATGGCGGGCCCCGGCTTTCTGAATTTCACCCTGGGCACCCGCTGGTTCGGCGAGACCGTCTGCGCCGTGCAGCAGGCAGGGGCGGACTACGGCAAAAGCGACATGCTGGCGGGCAAAAAATACATGGTGGAGTTCGTCTCCGCCAACCCCACCGGCCCCATGCACATGGGCAATGCCCGGGGCGGTGTTTTAGGCGATACCCTGGCCTCGGTGCTGCAAAAATCCGGCGCCGATGTCTGGCGGGAGTTCTATGTAAACGATGCCGGCAACCAGATTGAGAAATTCGCCAAGAGCCTGGAGGCCCGGTATTTCCAAATCTTCCGGGGAGAGGACGCAGTGGAGTTTCCCGAGGACGGCTACCACGGCGACGACATCCGGGAGCTGGCCCGGCTCTACGCCGATGCCCACGGCGACAACCTGCTGCATGTGGATGAAAAGACCCGCCACGATGCCCTGGCCCAGTTTGGCCTGGCCCACAACATTCCCAAGATGAAGGCCGACCTGGCCCGCTACGGCATCCGGTATGATGAATGGTTCTTCGAATCCAGCCTCCACGAGAGCGGCTATGTGGCCGACTCCGTGGCGGAGCTGACCAAGCGGGGCTACACCTACGAAAAGGACGGCGCCCTGTGGCTGAAGACCTGCGAGATCCTCACCCAGCAGCTGAAGGCTGCCGGCAAGAGCGACGAGGCCATTGAAAAGCTGGGCCTGAAGGATGACGTTCTCCGCCGGGCCAACGGCTTTTACACCTACTTTGCCGCCGACATCGCCTATCATCGCAACAAATTTGCCGTGCGCGGCTTTGACAAGGTTATTAACATCTGGGGCGCCGATCACCACGGCCACGTGGCCCGGCTGAAGGGCGCCATGGACGCCCTGGGCCTGGACGGCACCCACCGGCTGGACATCGTGCTCATGCAGCTGGTGAAGCTGGTGCAGGATGGGGAGGTCGTCCGCATGTCCAAGCGCACCGGTAAGGCCGTATCCCTGACAGACCTGCTGGATATGGTCCCCGTGGACGCCTGCCGCTATTTCTTCAACGCCAAGCCCGAGACCCAGATGGAGTTTGACCTGGGCCTGGCCGTCCGGGAGGACAGTGAAAACCCCGTCTACTACGTCCAGTACGCCCACGCCCGGATCTGCACCCTGCTTAAAAATCTGGCCGCTGACGGCCACGCTGTCCCGGCCCCGGACGCCGTGGACTTCTCCCTGCTGACGGATCCCACGGAGCTGGCCCTCATCAAGCAGATCGCCAACTACTGTGACATCGTGCGCCTGGCCGCCCGGGACTATGACCCCAGCTTCATCAACCGCTATCTCACGGACCTGGCCGCCGCCTTCCACAAGTTCTACAACGCCTGCCGCATCAAGGGCGAGGCCGAGGACCTGCTGAATGCCCGGCTCCTGCTGGCGGACACCGCCCGCAGCGTTCTGAAAAACGGCATGGAGCTTATCGGCTGCTCTGCCCCGGAGAAGATGTGACGCCCGGCCGAAAGCATCGCAGTTATAAGGATAAAAGAACTCGCCATCGGTAAGATGGCGAGTTCTTTTATCCTTCGTCCATGTGCTTCAGGGCAAAGAGAATACACTGGTTGATAAATTCATTCCTGCTG
>CAVKFX010000028.1:0-12151 GCA_963655625.1 uncultured Eubacteriales bacterium
AATATGTAGACCCGTTTACGGGTGACAAGAATAAGAAGGCATAAAAAGACAGCCGCTTGAAGCGGCTGCCTGAAATGGTAATGCGGTGTCAAACCTTCAATGCCCCTTTTAGGGGCTGCGGTCGTAATAGCCCCTTTTAGGGGTAGGTCAAACCACCAGTTTACTGGTGGTTATGATTCCTCCCAGGCCAGGTCCGGGCTCCTCATGCTGTAGAGATAACTCTCCGCGTCCCCATCCTGACCGTATAGTCCGCAAAAGATGCCCCGGGCATACTCCAGGCCCTTTTCAGAGTAGATCTCCACCAGGGTCAGCCCGTCAGACAGCCCCGGGTCGTTCCAGGCAATGGCCAGCTTGCCGTCCCGCAGCGCCATGGACATGGACTCAAAATCATACCTTGAGTCCCAGTCGACAGGATTGTACCGGCCCATGAGCGCGTCCCTATCTACCTCCTCATCCTCCCAGCCATAGCGTATGCCGTCCAGGGCAGCCATGGAATACAGGTCCGGCATATAGCAGGTAAATACTTGCTCCAGGCCGCTCTCCCCATCCTGCAGCACCGTCAGCTGCTTGCCCACGGCCACGGCATAGAACCCTATTTCCCTGTTCACCTGCAGGATGTCCTTATAGGTCCACTGGTTCACGACCTCCTCGCCGCTCGGGTAGTAGTAGCGCTCCTCCCACTGGTGTTCGCCCAGCTCTCCCTCTATGGGGAGGGTCTGCAGCAGGGTAAAATCATCGCCCCGTAGCACCTGCAGCATCATCTGCCCGTCCTCCTCAAAAAACAGCAGCAGCTTATCCCCGTCGGGGCTGGCGGACAGCTTCATCACATGCTGCTTTTCGATGTCCAGCGGATACACCAGGTCCAGCCGCCTTTGGGATTTCTCATCTCTTACCAGCCACAGGCCGTAGCCCTCCGGCGCCCAATCGGCCTGGGGATGCGCATCGGCCTCAAATCCGGCCGTCACCACCATCCCGCCGGTCACCGCCACGGCCATGGAGGAAAAGCCTCTTTCGGTCCGGTATTCCTCGCTCACATAGTACCGCAGTCCGTCACTGGTGCTGCAGGCAGAGATGGTAACGCTGTCGCCCGGGTCCACCGGGATCCGCAGCACCGGGAAATCCCGGTACTCGCCGTTTTCCTTCATCTCCCAGGCTGTGAGCATAGTACCCGACCCTCCATAGCTCAGGCACAGATCGTAGCTCTGGGCAAAATCCGCCAAATTGACCGTCACCTCATCCTCCGCGCTCTGTATGTGTTGGTGCAGATAGGCCAGCAGCTCCGGCGTTTCCGGGAGCAGGCGGCGGATGATGTAGGGGGCAGACGCACCGATGGGGATATACTGATAGTCGGTCTTCTGCCCGCAGGTGGTCTTTGTCACCCGGCTTTCCGTGCCCAGGTCATGCTCCGTGGTCCACAGCACCCGGTTATGGAGCAGGTCATACTCCGTCATGTGCAGCCCCTGGGCCACGGATCCATCCCCCCGGGCCATGATGTTGGTAAACTCCACCTGTTCCTGGGTCCGGCACATCCAAACCGTCACCGCGGTGAAGCCGCCCAATGACAGCAGAAACAGAACCAGTGTCATGGCAATAACTCGCTTCATGTCTCTCCCTCCTCCGTCAGATCCCGGATGGTCTTTTGGATCCGGTCGCCCCGGTAGTCATAGGTTCGCTTGATGCAGCTCATCAGATCCTCCCCGGCGTCCTCCAGCTCGTCGACGGTGTGGTCGCCCACGATTCGTCCCTCCCGCAGCAGCACCGCACGGGAGATAAAATCCTTCACCTCCTCCAGCAGATGGGTGGACAGGATCACCGTCTCCCGCTCCGTGAGGATGCCCAGCAGCACCTTGTAAAAGTCCTCCCGGTTGAAGATGTCGTTGCCGGCGAAGGGCTCATCCATGAGGATGTAGTCCGCCCCCTGGGAAAGGGCCAGCACCACCTCAAACTGGTTCTGCATGCCCACGGAATAGCTCCGCAGGGCCTTGTCCATGGGCAGGCCGAAAAAGTCCATCAGCGCCTGGAAGCGCTTGTCGTTGAACCGGGGAAAATGCTCCCCGTAGAACTCCCGGTGCGCCTTGGGCGAGAGCCGGGGGAAGAAGCTATGCTCGCAGGTGGCAAAGCTGAGCCGGGCGATGTTGCCGCAGCCGATGGCCTCCCCGTCCAGGGTCACCTGTCCCTTGTGGCCTATAAGGCCCAGGATGCACTTCATCAGCGTGGTCTTGCCCGCGCCGTTTTCGCCGAACAGGCCCACGATCTGCCCCGGCGCAAAGGCCACGGACACATCCTGCAGGGCGGCTTTCTTTCCATATACTTTTGTGATGTTTTTCAGTTCCAGCATGGTCTGTCCCTCCTCAGCTAAACCGCAGGCAGCTCTCCGGCGTTATGAACCGCCAAATGATGTAATACGCGCCCAGCAGCGCCGCGCACAGCATAGCGCCGTACACAAAATACCTCGCCGGCGCCCGCAGCACGTAGTTCAGAAGCGGTTTCCTTCCCTCCGGCAGCCGCCGCATGAGATACAGGCTCCGGCTCCCCCGGCTGAAGCTGCCATACAGCAGCACCGCCCACACGGCGGCAATGACCGCGAAGTATACCAGCAGCCACAGGGCGCAGCCCTCATAGTCCGTAAAGGGCGCGATCCTCGCCCAGGGATCAATGACTTTCTTCCTCGTCACGCTGTCATAGGTGAACAGCGACTGATAGTCCCGGGAATACTTGGTGGCAAACCAGAGCATAGAGCCCGTCAGGCCGCCGATGAACGCGCCGCTGAGGCTGGATAAGGTGCTGCCCGGGTCCACATTGGGCGGCAGCAGGCTCTCAATTCCGCCCCGCATCCAAGGATCCTTCATCCTCGTCGCCTCCCTTCCAGCTGTAGATGGTAAGCCCAATGACAACGGTCTGGGCCACTGCGAGCAGAATATGGTACCCCGAGTTCCGAACATCCACGCACCAGCCCGCCGCAGTCAGTATCACGGCGATGCCCATAGCGATGCCGCCGAGCTTCTCCCGCCAGCCCTTCACCGCCACGTCCACGCAGCCCACGGCGCAGGCCGCCAGCGCCACGGCGTGGCTGACCCAGGCCAGGACGTCTCCCGCCGGCAGGAGATTGTGCAGCAGAGCGCTCCCGTAATAGGCCAAAATCAGGCTCTGGGGGCCGATGCCATTGGGCTCCGGCATGTTTTTCATCCGCAGGGTCATCACTCCAAAGACCACCAACGCCGCCAAGGCCCAGAGGAGCAGCAGCATCATGAAGTCATACACCACCCACAGCAGGCAGGCGGTGCCTTCCCGCACCTGCAGCCGACGCATGGTGTACCCGGTCTTTGCGCCCTTTCCGCCGCCGCTCTTGGCAAGGACAGAGCACAATCCCCCCAGGCCCCCGGCCAGCGGCGCAGCCATCTTGCTGGCCTTGGGCAGCTCCGACAGGGCCAGGTCGTCCTCATAGGTCTGACCCCTGCCGACCTCGTCGTAATAATGCACGGTGGTGCTGCCCGTTTTAAAGTAAAGCAGCACACCCGCCAGGGCCACGGAAACCACGATCACTGCCAGCCCCTTCCAAAAGCTGCTCCGAGCCGCCAAACCGAACACAGACAAATATCGCTTCATCCTTCCTCCTCCTCGTCATACAGCCGCCGCAGCAGCTCCACAGCCTCCTCTTTTTTAAGGCCCATGCGCTTCATGGCCGCCACCGTCTCCTGCACCTCCGTGTGAAACAGCTCCGAGCGAATCTGATCGATCTGCTCACGGGATGCGGTGATGTGGCTCCCCGCACCGGGCCGGGACTGGATCAGCCCCTCCTCCTCCAACTGCCGGTACGCCTTCTGCACCGTGTTGGGATTCACCGCCAGCATTGCGGAGAGGATCCGCCGGGACGGCAGCTCGTCCCCATTGCGCACAGTGCCCGCCGCAAGCCCCTGCTTCACATGGCGGATCATCTGCAGGTAGATGGGCACCCCTTCTACACTATGGAAATTCTCAAATGAGATCATGACATCCTGGCACCTCCCGTCTAAAATAAAATTGTACTATGCGTATAATACAGTTTCTATCTGTATTATACGCATAGTACAGTTCTCATGTCAATATCTTTTTCAGAAAAATTTTACCGCCGCTCCACCAATGCCACGGCGTGGGCGGCCATGCCGCTGCCGTCGCCGGTGAAGCCCAGGCCCTCCTCGGTGGTGGCCTTCACCCCCACCCGTTCGGCTTCAATGCCCAAAGCCCCGGCGATATTCCGGCGCATCCGGGCCCGATAGGGCGCCAGCTTCGGTGCCTGGGCCAGGATAGTAGCGTCGATATTCACCACGGTGACGCTCCGCTTTTTCAGCTCTCCGGCCACTCTTTCCAGCAGCACCAGGCTGGAAATGCCGCGAAATTCCTCGCTGCTGTCCGGGAACAGGCAGCCGATGTCCTCCAGCCCTGCTGCGCCCAACAGGGCATCCATAACGGCGTGGACCAGCACGTCCGCGTCGGAGTGACCCTCCAGCCCCTTTTCATAGGGAATGTCCACCCCGCCCAAAATCAGCTTCCGCCCGGCCGCCAGCCGATGCACATCATAGCCGTGACCGATTCGTAAATTCGTCATGCCCTCTCCTCCCGCTTCTTCAGAATTGCCTCCGCCACAGTGAGGTCCAGGGGCCGGGTGATCTTGATATTCTCCCCATCTCCGGGCACCAGCTGCACCTGCTTGCCCAGCCGCTCCACAGCGGCGCAATCGTCGGTGATATTCACCCCGCAGGTAATGACCGATTGCAGGGCGGCCTTTAAAAGCTCCGCTTGGAATACCTGGGGCGTCTGCACGGCGAACAGGGTTGCCCGCTCCGGTGTGGAGCGCACCACGCCGTTTTCATCCGCCACCTTGATGGTGTCCGTCACCGGCACCGCCGGGGCCGAGGCATTGGTGATTTGGGCGCTCTCCGCCACCGCGTCAAACAGCTCCGGGGTGATCAGCGGCCGGGCCCCGTCGTGTACGGCGATAAGCTCTGCCCGGCCGTCTGCCGCCAGGGCGCCCGCCAGCACGGATTCCGGCCGGGTCTCGCCGCCCCGCACCACCTTCACCGGCTTTTGAAGCCCGCATTTCTTGCACAGGTCCGCCAGGGGCATCATCAGATCCTCCCGGGTCACCAGGATGATCTCGTCCACCCGCTCCGCCGCGTCCACCGCCCGGAGGGTGTGCTCCAGCACCGGCCGATCCCCCAGGGGCAGGAGAAGTTTGTCCTGTCCCATGCGCTCCGAGCGGCCCGCGGCCACCACCACAGCCGTACAGAATGCCCGGCCGGGCTTGCGCAGACCCCGAATTTTATCCAAAAGCTTTCCCATGCAGCAGCCTCCCATTTTTTAGGAATCCTCCGGCGCCGGGCGGCGCCATGACTTCATTCCGTCCCACCGCCAGTGTACCACAACGGTAGTCCATTTGCAACAAAAGGCTCCCGACCGATATCGGGAGCCTTTTGACATCTCATGTGTCACATCGCTCATAGGACGTCCGAGGGCTCTTCCAGCCAACCTGTACCTCACCGTCTGAATAAGTATAGATAACTTGTGTGTTTTCTCTGATGCCGTCATCGGCCAGCAAATCATATACGCCGTCCTTACCCAAATCCACAATTCCAAATCCATTCGTCAAATAATAGGATGGCATACGCAAAAGGATCTCGGCAACGGGCTGTCCAGCCCACTCGCCCTCCACTTCTCGGTAGAAGAACAGGTCGCCGTTTTCCCCTTGTGTCACAAAGGTTTTCTCAAGCCCGAATAATGGCTGCTCTGTGGGCTTTCCTTCCCCAGCGTACACATATTTTTCGTGGTAGACCTCCGATTTCAGCTCTGTAATTTTCCCCTTATTGGTACGGTCATCATAGGTAAAATCCGCCTGTATGGTCCGCCAGACAATTCTGTTGCCGTCGATCAGATCGGCGGTATCTACATCATCTTTCCATGTTTCCTCGTAAAATTGCAGCCGCAGATACTGCCCTTCCCAGGATACCAGGGCCCAATCATAGTCACCCATGTAGCCGGAATAAGTATACAGCACCTCAACTTCCGCGTCCTTTACGGTAATAAAATGTTTGTTTTCCTGCCACTTGCGGCTGAACTCTACACCCAGTACGATAAGCGCCGCCGCCACGACCACCACTAGGGCGGTGATGAGCCGCCGGATGTCCCGCCGTTTCTGCTGCACCGTGTCCTTGGAAATTTCCACCACTGCCTGCAGGCTCTCATCGGTCTGCACGGTCTCGTCGGTCTGCACGGTCTCGTTCTTCTTTTCTTCTATCATAGGCTGCTCCCTTTCTTCCGCCGTGGGCACCCGGCAGCGCAGCAGCTCTCCAATGCTGACGGACAGTGCCTCCGCCAGCGGCTCCAGCAGGGTCACATCGGGGTAGCTAAGTCCGCGTTCCCATTTGCTGACGGCCTTGTCCGTCACATGGAGCTTGTCGGCAAGCTGCACCTGGGTCATGCCCAGCTCTTTTCTTTTTTCGGCAATGTATGCGCCGAAGGTCTGTTTGTCCATAGGTGTCACCTCGCTTTCATCATAGCGGTAGAGTTATTATTTGGCAACCGACCGGCGGTAGAGTGCAAGAAAAAGGGGGCGGACAGCGCTGTCCGCCCCTGCAAAAAACCGGTTTATCTTCTGTTGTGGGGATACCAGATCTTCTGCTTCTCCGCTTCCCGGATCAGCTCCTCCCGGAAGTCGGGGTGGGCGATGGAGATGAGCTTTTCCGCCCGCTCCCAAACGCTGAGACCCTTGAGGCACACGCAGCCGTATTCCGTGACCACATACATGGTGTTCACCCGGGTATCCGTGACCACGGACCCGGTCTGGAGGGTAGGCCGGATGCGGGAGGAGCGGGTGCCGTCCTTGTTTTCATGGGTAGAGGACAGGCAGATAAAGCTCTTGCCGCCCTTGGACAGGTATGCGCCCATGACAAAGTCCTGCTGGCCGCCTGCGCCGGAGATCTGCTTGATGCCCGCGGTCTCGCCGTTCACCTGGCCGTACAGGTCCACATCCACGGCGTTGTTGATGGAAATGAAGTTATCCAGCTGCGCCACGATGCGCACGTCGTTGGTATAGCTGACGGGTACGGACATGCAGGCGGGGTTGTCGTCCAGATAATCATAGAGTTTCTGGGTACCGGCGGCGAAGGCAAATACCTGGCGGCCCCGGTCCAGATTCTTATGCAGGCCCGTGACCTTGCCCGCCAAGGCCAGGTCCACATAGGCGTCCACATACATCTCCGTATGTACGCCCAGATCCTTCAGGTCCGACTCACACAGCATAGCGCCCACAGTATTGGGCATACCGCCGATGCCCAGCTGCAGGCAGGCGCCATCGGGGATCTGCTCCACAATGAGCTTGGCCACGGCCTTATCCACATCGCTGGCGGGGCTGGAGGGCTGGATGCCCATGGGGTCGTTGCGCCCCTCCACAATCATGTCCACCTCGGAAATATGGATGCAGTTGTCAAAGCCGCCCAAACACCGGGGCATATTCTGGTTGACCTCCACGATGACCACCTTGGACTTCTCGATGACCGCCCGCAGATGGGACGCGGACAGGCCGAAGTTAAAGTAGCCGTGCTTATCCATGGGCGTCACCTGGAACATGGCCACGTCCGGGGGGGTGATATGGTCGGTGTAGTACCGAGGCAGCTCGGAATAGCGCATGGGCTCATGGAAACCGGCGCCGCTGGCAATGTGGTGGCGCTCCACGGCGCTCATATGGTGGGAATTGAAAATGATGTGGTGAACGGGATCTTCAATATCAAAAATAGCCGGCTTCCACAGGCTGATGCCGCCTCGAACCTTTACATCCTCCAGCTCCGGGGCGCGCCGGGCCAGGGCCTCGTCCAGCACCCGGGGATGAATGGCGCAGAAACCGTAGTCCACCCAATCGCCGGACTTGATGACCTTTACCGCTTCATCCGCTGTGGTCAGCTTTTGCCGGTACATTTCCATGTAATCCATACCTTAACTCCTCCAATTCTTCTTGTGCCCTTGGCACCTTTTTTACATTATAGCACTGGGAAAAAGTAAAAAACAGTGTCATTGTGAAAATAATATCATTATTGGCGGATTGCCTAATTTTTGTCAATATTTTTTGTTGAAGATTGTATGGGTTTGGCAGACGAAGTATATTTCGGACCAGTGCGCGCACCGGCCCGGAAGCCCTATGCACGCCCGGGCACCGGAGGGCAAAAAAAGAAGCCGGGGACGTCCCGACTTCTTTTTCAAATCATCCTTCTCCCAGCCGACGCAGGGTCTCCGTGACCAGGTTCCAGGTACGCTGGACAGAGGAAATATACATCCGCTCCCGAGGTGTATGGATCTGGCTCACCTCCGGTCCCATGGACACAGCGTCCAATCCGGGAAGCTTATCGGCCAGCATGCCACACTCCACGCCGCCGTGCAGCACCTCTACCTTGGGGGCGTGGCCGTACTGCTCCGTGAACACCTCTACAATCAAGGCCCGCAGAGGAGAATCCTCCCGGAACTCCCAGGCCGGGTAGCTGCCGCTGACGGAGATTTTGCCGCCCAACAGGTCACACAACAGCTCCAGCTTCTGCAGGAGCATCTCCTTCTGTGTGTTCATATTGCTGCGCACACAGAAGGTGGCCACCACGGAATCCGCCTCCGTGGCGAGAATGCCCAGGTTCAGGGAGGTCTGGACCAAGCCCTCTACCTCCCTGCTCCGCTCCAGCACACCGTTGGGAGCGCACTGCAGCAGGGCCAGAACGCGGTGGGTGGAGTCAGCGTCCATGGGCAGAACATCACTCCGGCAGGGTGCTGCGGTGACAGCAATATCACTGTCGGCCACAGCAAACTCCCTGCGGAAGATCTTTTCCATCTTTTGGCAGATAACCGTTGTCTTTTCCGCATCCGCCACGGTCAAAACAGCGCTGGCAGAGACAGGAATGGCGTTATCCTTACCGCCGCCGGAGAGAGTGACCAGCCGGCCGTCGTCCTCCTGCAAAAATGCGTACAGGATCCGGCCCAGCAGCACCATGGCGTTGGCACGGCCCCGGTCGATGGCAGCGCCGGAATGGCCGCCCAAAAGGCCTGAGACGGTGATTTCCACCGTTTCTCCCGGGAAGGTATCCCGCTTTACAGGCACTGCAATATCAACCCTGGCAGCACCGGCGCATCCGGCGGTGATCTCACCCTCCGTCTCGGAGTCCAGGTTCAAAAGCAGGCGGCTCTTAAGGCCCGACAGGTCGATGCCGGCAGCACCCTTCATCCCGACCTCCTCGTCCACCGTAAGCACGACCTCCAGGGGCGGATGGGGAATATCCTTGCTATCCAGCAGGGCCAGGCCCATAGCCACGGCGATGCCGTCGTCTGCGCCCAGGGTGGTGCCTTCGGCGTAGATCAGGTCCCCGTCCACCACCAGATCCAGGCCCTCACGAGCCATGTCCTTGGTGCAATCCGGGGCCATTTCACAGACCATGTCCATGTGACCCTGGAGCATCACGGCGGGGGCGTTCTCATAACCAGGGGTACCGGGCTTGCAGAGGATCACATTCCCCAGCTCATCCTGCTGCACCGCAAGGCCCCGATCGCGGCCAAACTGCACCAGATAATCGCTGAGGGCCTGTGTGTTTCCGCTGCCGTGGGGAATACGGCACAGCTCCTCAAACCAATGAAGTACCCCACGAGGCTCCAAACCTTCCAATACTGCCATAACTTTTCCTCTTTTCTTTTTTATTTTTGCAGGTATTGCTTTTCCTTCTTTTTTACTTTCCCGTCAGGCGGCGGGCCACATACACACCGCTGGCAGAGGCATGGGACAGGGAGTGGGTGATGCCGCTGCCGTCACCGATAACATACAGGCCCTTGCAGCAGCTCTCCAGGTTTTCGTCCACGGAAACCTCCATGTTGTAGAACTTCACCTCCACGCCGTAGAGCAGCGTGTCGTCGTTGGCGGTGCCGGGGGCGATCTTGTCCAGGGCGTAGATCATCTCAATGATGCCGTCCAGCAGACGTTTGGGCAGCACCAGGCTCAGATCTCCGGGGGTCGCCTTGAGGGTGGGGGTCACCAGCCCCTCTTCGATACGCTTCTGGTTGCTGCGCCGGCCCCGGACCAGGTCGCCGAAGCGCTGGACGATAACGCCGCCGCCCAGCATATTCGACAGCCGCGCGATGCTCTCGCCGTAGCCATTGCTGTCCTCAAAGGGCTCGGAGAAGTGCTTCGCCACCAACAGGGCGAAGTTGGTATTCTCGGTCTTCATGGCGCTGTCTTCATAGCTGTGGCCGTTTACGGTGACGATGCCGTTGGTGTTTTCGTTCACCACGATACCGTTGGGGTTCATGCAGAAGGTGCGGACATTGTCCTCAAACTTCTCCGTGCGGTAGACGATCTTGCTCTCATAGAGCTCATCGGTGAGGTCGGAGAATACCACCGCCGGCAGCTCCACCCGCACGCCGATGTCCACGCGGTTGCTCTTGGTGGGGATGTGCATTTCCCTGCAAACCGTCTGCATCCACTTGCTGCCGCTGCGGCCTACGGAGACAATACACTGGTTGCAATCCATCTCCCCGGCGGCGGAGGTCACCCGGTAGCCTCCCTCGGGCAGGGCCGCAAGATGCTCCACGGGGGTGTCAAAGCAGAAGGTCACCTTGTCCTTCAGGTGGTCATAGAGATTCTGCAGGACCACGAAATTGATGTCGGTGCCTAAATGGCGGACGGAGGCGTCCAGCAGGTTCAGCTTGTGCTGGATGCAGAGCTTCTTAAACTGGGTGCCGGCGGTAGAATAGAGCTTGGTGCCCGCGCCGCCGTAACGCATGTTGATGTCGTCCACATAGCGCATCAGCTCCAGGGCCTTCTCCTTGCCGATGTGTTCGTGGAGGGTGCCTCCGAAGTCGTTGGTAATGTTATATTTGCCATCGGAAAAAGCGCCCGCACCGCCGAAGCCGCTCATAATGGAGCAGCTCTTGCACTTGATGCAGGTCTTAACTTTATCACCGTCGATAGGACAGTGGCGCTTTTCCAGGCTGTGGCCCGCCTCGATGACGGCGATGCGCAGGGACGGGTCCTGCTCCGTCAGCTCATATGCGGCAAAAATGCCGCCGGGACCCGCACCGATGATGATGACATCGTAGTTCATATCGATTCCTCCTTGTGTACGGTATTACACCGTGCAATACTTGACACAATTTTTACTTATGATTATTATTTTTCGATAAGCCCACATTATTATAGCAAATAATCTACAGCTGTCAAGGGGAAAACAGGATTGTGGGTGTAACAGGAGACGCAGTGGGGGCGAGTCATCGGAGATGCCGACCCCTACAGATGGTTTTGTAGGGGCGGACGACTCTGTCCGCCCTTTGTGATGGCCCCTTGGCGTGTGTAGGGGCGGAACTCTGCATAATTATAACTCCTCCCGGGGGCCGGGCCGAAGTCCTTGTCCCATAGATCCCAGCCGGATCCTGCCGGCAGAAAGCTCCGTAAGCCGCTGCTGCAGCCGCTGCGTCCCATCCCCGGGCAGAGATGCCGTAACCGTGACCTGGGCGGCATAAACTACGTCATCCAGGATACCCTCCACGGCGGCGATTTCCAGCTTCACCCGCTCCAGCATGCTATAGTCGCACTCCAGCCGCACCCGCTCCCACAGCCCCATGACGGAGACTCCGGCGGCGGAGAGGGCGTCACGGGCGGCCTTGCCGTAGGCCCGGGTCAGGCCCCCGGCCCCCAGGAGTATCCCGCCGAAATAGCGGGTGACCACGCAGCAGACATTGCCCACGCCCTCCCGCAGAAATACATTGAGCATGGGCTGGCCCGCCGTGCCCTGGGGCTCCCCATCGTCACTATAGCGCAGAACGTTGTCGCCGATGATGTAGCACCAGCAATTGTGCCGGGCATCGTGGTATTTCTTTTTGGCGGCGCGGATGCACTCCTGGGCCTCCTCCTCGGAGGAAACGGGCCAGACCTGGCCGATGAACCGGGATCGCTTTTCGGTGAACTCGCTCTCGGCGGCGGAAAAAGGGATCTTCTGCACGGTCATTACTCCCAAGCCTCCTTTTCCTCCTGCCAGCCCTCGATGTAGTCCTTCAGCTGGCCCATAATGCGGGGCGTACACACCGCCGTAATGTCCACGGTCTCGCCGTATTCCACATTTTCCACCTTGGCCTCCCGGTACAGGCCGTCCAGAAGGCC
>CAVKFX010000029.1:0-7507 GCA_963655625.1 uncultured Eubacteriales bacterium
CCCTGGCTCTGATGCAGCGCCACGCGGCCATTCTGCGGCCCAAGTTCCACGCTGTGCTGGACGCTTTGGACAGCGAGATCGCGCCTTTGGGCATCGGCTCCTGGAAGCGGCCCGTAGGCGGCTACTTCGTCTCCTATAACGCCATGCCCGGCACCGCCAAGCGGGCCCTGGAGCTGTGCAGGGAGGCGGGCGTCACCATGACCGGCGCCGGCGCCACCTTCCCCTATGGCGTGGATCCCCAGGACAGCAACATCCGTATTGCCCCCTCTCTGCCCCCGGTGGAGGAGCTGCAGCAGGCCATTGCTATCTTCTGCCTGTGCGTGAAGCTGGCCGCGCTGGAGAAGCTGGGCGTATGAGATGGTTGGCAGCATCTGACATCCACGGCAGCGCCACCGCCTGCCGCCGTGTGCTGGAGGCCTTTGAGCGGGAAAAGGCGGAGGGGCTGCTGCTGCTGGGCGACCTTTTGTACCACGGGCCCCGGAACCCTCTGCCCGAGGGGCACGACCCCAAGGAATGCATCCGCCTGCTCAATGAGTTCCGGGATCATATTGCCGCCGTGCGGGGCAACTGCGAGGCGGCGGTGGACCAGATGGTCCTGCAGTTTCCGGTGCTGGCGGACTATATGCTGCTGCAGCTGGGGAAAAAGCTGATCTTTGCCACCCACGGGGATGTGTATAACCCAGACCACCTGCCGCCCCTGGCCAAGGGGGGCATCCTGCTGACGGGTCATACCCATGTGCCCGCCTGCGATGTGTATCCGGACTTCGTGTATCTGAATCCAGGCTCTGTGTCCCTGCCCAAGGACGAGCAGAAGCGCCGGGGCTACATCCTGCTGGATGATGAGGGCGCCGTGTTCAGGGAACTGGACGGCACGGAGTACCATCGCTATACATTTTAACCTGTCGAAAATTCCTTTGGAATTTTCCGACAATAGGCTTGCAGCCTGAGAGGTATTTTTCCCCACGCACATGTCGCGGTGAAAAATGATTGGAGTTTTTTGCCGCCTCCGGGCGGCAAACTCTGCGAGACTTATCATATACTGAAAAACAGCGGAGCGTAAAAACTCCGCTGTTTTTTGTATTTATTTGAGTAATTTGATCCGGGCGTCATAGTCCGGCAGGGTTTGCCGGACCAGGGCGTAAAAGTCCGGGCCGTGATTTTTGTGGCGGATGTGGGCCAGCTCGTGAACCACCACCGCCTCGGCGGCCTCTATGGGGTACTCCATGAGATACAGGGAAAAGCACAAACTGTTTTTCCCGCTGCAGCTGCCGAATCTTGTTCGGGCGGAGGTGATCTTCACCCCGGTGGGGGCGGCGCCCATCCGCCGGGCCCAATGCTCCACCAGGGGCGGCAGCACCTCCCGGGCCTTTTGCCGCAGGGCCTCCTGCTCCTTCCGGGAGAGGGGGGGATGCTCTGCCAGGCGCTGGCTCTGCCGGGCCAGCTGGGCCGCGATCCAGCCCTCGTGCCCGGCCACGAAGCGGTGAATATCCTCCCGGGAGGCATAGACGGGGGCCCGGACCACCACCTGCCCCTCCCTTGTCACCTGCAGGGCCAGGGTGCGCCGCCGGGAGCGGATGAGGGTGAACTCTCTCATGGCTCCACCCAGGTGAAACGGGGGCCTGTATAGCCATCCCGGCTCACGGTCTCCTGCCACATGGCGGCCGGACGGACCCAGTAGCCCTGCTCCCCATAGAGAGCCTGATAGACCACGAGCTCTTCCCTGGTCTCGCTGTGCTGGGCGGTGAACAATACGCGGTATAGATTTCCTTTGAAGTGGCGGTAAACGCCGGGGCGGATGGGCGCCATTCTGCATCGCTCCTTTGGTATAGCATTCAGTGGCAAAAAGTATAGCACACTTGCTGGAAAAATGCAAAACACTGTGGTATACTGGCACAAACAAAATGAGGAGGAATGCTCCGTGAAGAATACGACCCTGTGTTACCTGCTGCGGGGAGACGATGTACTGCTGCTGCACCGGGTGAAGAAGGAAAACGATCTGAACCACGACAAGTGGATCGGCATCGGCGGAAAATCTGAAGAGGGGGAGAGCCCTGAGGAGTGCCTGATCCGGGAGGCCTGGGAGGAAACGGGCCTCACCCTCACGGACTATCAGTACCGGGGGATCGTGACCTTTGTGTCCAACGAGTGGGAAGGGGAGTACATGCACCTCTACACCGCCACCGGCTGGACGGGGGAGCTGAAGGAGTGCGACGAGGGCGTGCTGGAGTGGATCGGCCGGGAGAAAATGAAAACCCTGCCCCAGTGGGAGGGGGACAAGATTTTTCTGCGCCTGCTGGAGGAGGGGGCACCGTTCTTCTCCCTGAAGCTGTGCTATGAGGGGGATAAGCTGGCCTATGCGGCCCTGAACGGGAAGGAGCTGGCTCAATGAAGGTGCTGGTGAGCGCGTGTCTGCTGGGGGTTTCCTGCCGATATGATGGACAGAGCAAGGGTCATCCCCTTATAGGGGAGCTGCTGCAAAAGCACACGGTCATCCCCATTTGCCCGGAGCAACTGGGAGGGCTTTCCACACCCCGGCCACCGGCGGAGCGCCGGGGAGGCGGGGTATTCACCCGGGAGGGAGCGGACGTTACCGCCGCCTATGACCGGGGCGCCCGGGAGGCGCTGCGCCTGGCCCGGCTCTATAGCTGTTCCGTGGCTCTATTGAAAGAGCGCAGCCCAGCCTGCGGCTCCGGGAAGATCTATGACGGCACCTTCACCAAGACCCTGGTGGACGGCTACGGCGCGGCGGCAGAGCTGCTGGCAGAAAACGGCATCCGGGTGCTGGGAGAGAGCGATTTGGAGATTTTTTTGCGGGAGAATCCGTAAAACAGAAAATAGAAACCGGGCAGGCACCACGGTGCCTGCCCGGTTTCTGTATGAGAAAGGTAAATCAAAAAAGCACATTAAGAGAGGAGCAGCTTATCGTCATTGGCCTCGGTGCCGCTGGCCTTGCTAAACAGGGTCAGCAGGTCGGGAACGGTGAGCTTTTTCTTCTCCTTGCCGGAGATGTCCAGCACCACATGGCCCGCGTCCATCATGATGAGCCGATTGCCGTGGGCAATGGCGTCCTTCATGTTGTGGGTGATCATCATGGTGGTCAGGTGATTCTCCTCCACGATCTTGTCGCTGAGCTCCAGGACCTTAGCGGCGGTGCGGGGATCCAGGGCGGCGGTGTGCTCGTCCAGGAGCAGCAGCTTGGGCTTTTGCAGCGCCGCCATCAACAGCGTCAGCGCCTGGCGCTGGCCGCCGGACAGCAGGCCCACCTTGGCCTTCATCCGGTCCTCCAGGCCCAGGTCCAGCTCCTTGAGCCGCTGATAAAAATCCTTTTCCTCCTGGGGGGTGATGCCCCACTTCAGGCCCCGGTGCTTGCCGCGCCGGGCGGCCAGGGCTAAATTCTCCTGGATCTGCATGGTGGGCGCGGTGCCCATCATGGGGTCCTGGAACACGCGGCCCAGGAGCGCGGCCCGCTTGTACTCGGGCAGGCGGGTAACATCCTTACCGTCGATGAGAATGGAGCCGCTGTCCACGGGGAAGGTGCCCGCGATGGCATTGAGCATGGTGGACTTGCCCGCGCCGTTGCCGCCGATGACGGTGACAAAATCGCCCTCGTTCAGCGTAAGGCTCAGGTTATCCAGAGCCGTCTTTTCGTGAACGGTGCCGGGGAAGAAGGTCTTGGAAATATTCTTCAGCTCAAGCATGGTGAGCGCCTCCTTTCTTGCGGGCTACTTTGCCCTTCCAGTAGGGGATGGAGAGGAACAGGGCCACGATCAGGGCGGACACCATCTTCAGATCGTTGGTGTTCAGGCCCAGCTGCAGGACGATCTGCAGCACGAAGTAATAGATCACGGCACCCAGGGAAACGGCAAACATCTTCAGGCCGAAATTACGGAAGATCTTGCCGAAGGTCACTTCACTGATGATGACAGCCGCCAGGCCGATGACGATGGCGCCGCGGCCCATACCCACATCGGCCGCGCCCTGGAACTGGGCCAGCAGGCCGCCGGACAGGGCCACAAGGCCGTTGGAGAGCATGAGACCCAGCACGATGTTGGCGCCGGTGTTGATGCCCTGGGCCCGGGCCATGTTGGCGTTGGCCCCGGTGGCGCGGACGGAGCAACCACGCTCCGTGCCGAAGAACCAGTACAGGGCGATGACCACCACGACGGTGGCGATCAGCAGCAGCGGCAGGGGATTGCTGAGACTCAGCTCCCGCACATACCGCTGGGAAACGGCCAGGTCGTATTTATCCACGCCCACGGGCTGGTTGGCCTTGCCGCCCATGATCCGCAGGTTGATGGAGTACAGGGCCAGCTGGGTGAGAATACCGGCCAGGATGGCGGGGATACCGCACTTGGTGTGGAACAGACCCGTGATAAGGCCCGCCAGCAAACCGGCGGCGAAGGCGCACAGCAGCGCCAGCCAGCAGTTCATACCGCCCCGGATCAGCATCACGGTCACGGCACCGCCGGTGGCAATGGAGCCGTCCACGGTCAGATCGGCCACATCCAGCACCCGGAAGGTGATATATACGCCGATGGCCATGATGCCCCATACAAGTCCTTGTGCCGCCGCACCGGGCAGCGCGTTCAGTAGTGAAGTAAGAAAAGCCATGTTCTATTCTCCTCAAACGGCTGCCGCAGGATGGGCAGCTCGGTGTATCGGGGGAGGGGACTTGCGTCCCCTCCCGGCGGTTTATGTTACGGGAAATTACTCGGTGGCCAGGGCGGTGTAGTCAGAGGGAACGGTGATGCCCAGCTTCTCACAGTTGGCCATGTTGGCCTGCTTGGTGGCGGAGGGAGCGGTCTGGACGGCCATGGTGGACACATCGGCCTCACCGGTGAGGATCTTAACAGCCATTTGGCCGGTGATCTTGCCCAGCTCATAGTAGTCGATGGAGAGGGTGGCTACGCCGCAGCCCTTGCAGATGCCGGCTTCGCCTGCGATGACGGGGGTGCCTGCGGCCAGGACCACATTGGCAATGGCCTCGGTATTGGAGGCGGCGGTGTTATCGGTGGGGATGTAGATCACGTCGGAATCGTCGCAGGCCTTCTGGGTGACGGAGGAAACGTCGTTGCTGTCGGTGAAGGCATATTCGGTGCAGGTGATACCGGCGGCGGAGAGCAGCTTGGTCACTTCATCTACCTGGTATTTGCTGTTGGGCTCGCTGGAGCAGAAGAGCATACCCACCTTCTTGGCATCGGGGAACAGCTCCTGGATCATGGCAGCCTGCTTGTCCAGGGGAGCCAGGTCGGAGGTGCCGGAGATGTTGCCGCCCACGGTGCCGGTCCAATCGGCGATCTCCAGAGCGGTGGCGTAGTCGGTAACGGAGGTGCCCAGGATGGGAATGGTGCTGGTGGCGGAGGCGGCAGCCTGGAGGGCCGGTGTGGCGTTGGCCATGATCAGGTCAACCTTGTCGGAAATGAATCCGTTGACGATGGTGCTGCAGTTGTTGGAATCGCCGGAGGCGTTCTTTACTTCCACCTCTACCTTGTCGCCCAGGGCTTCCTTCAGGGCATCGGTGAAGCCCTTGGTGGCGGCGTCCAGAGCCTCGTGCTGCACCAGCTGCACAACGCCTACCTTATAGGTCTTGTCACCTGTGTCAGTGTCTTTGTCTTTGCTGCCGGAGCCGCAGGCCACCAGGGAAAGGGCCATTACCGCGGCAAGGACGAGAGAGATGAGCTTTTTCATGATTTTTCTCCTTTGCGTTTAATATGTTTGGTTGTTGCTTTTATAAAAAGAGGCCGCTCTGTCCGAGAACAGAGCGGCCTTTTCTTAACAAATCGGGAAAGGTACGAAACTCTATTGATAAACGGACGGCTTTATGCATTTGTCGCAGCAAAAGAAACCCGCAAAATAGCGAGCCATAAAGCCGTAATAGTAGCCCCGACGGGAGAGAATGGAATTGGAACGAGTGGCGGTGCGCATTGTGGGGCTCCTTTCTGCCGCTGAGCGGCGATTTCTTTTGATGCACATACTATAGAACTTTAAATCTCTAAAGTCAACAGTGAAAATGCACAAAAACTGCTTCGATTTTTAGATATTTTTATACTCGCGAGGATTTTTTCTTAAAGCAAAAGGGCAAAATACGAAAATGAATGGGCTTATTCCTAAAGAAAAAGCCCATTTATTTTTATTCTGCGGATTCGGACCCACTGCCGAAGAGCTCGGCATACTGCTGTGCGCCGTATGCCTGCATCCGGCGGCACAGCTCGTCATACCGCTGCAGCAGGTCTTCCCCCTCCGGCGTGAGTACGGCTCCGCCGCCGCCTTTTCCCCCGGTGGAGGAATGGAGGAGCTTGAAGCCCAGCTGCTCCTCGGCAGTGCGCAGCACCGTCCAGGCCTTGGAATAGGCCATGTTCATGGACTGGGCCGCCGCCCGGAGGGAATGATACTCCCGGACCCGGTGCAGCAGCTGCGCGATCCCCGGCCCAAATACCTTGTGATCCGCCGCGTAAAACCGGACGGTCATTTTGAAAATCATTTTGTCATTCATAGCCTTATTGTACCAGTATTCCCGGAAATGTCAATGGAGTTGGGTACAGAACGGCGCCGGGATCGGGGGTGGGGGAGGATGAGCGTTATTCTATAGACATACTTTTTGTTAGGTTAGCTAAAAAAATTTGTAAAATTAGTGAAGAAATACAGTGGAAACTTGGCATTGACTGTGCTATAATGCAGATACTAAAATAATGGGAGGATGTTTATCTTGAACGATTCCCGTATTAATTTATACGAAAAGGAGTAATTATTATGGCCATTGATCTGAGTAAGTACGGTATTACCGGCACCACCGAGATCGTCTACAACCCTTCCTATGAGACCCTGTTCGCAGAGGAGACTAGGGCCGATCTGACAGGCTACGAGGTCGGCCAGGTCACCGAGCTGGGCGCCGTGAATGTGATGACCGGCATCTACACCGGCCGCTCTCCCAAGGACAAGTACATTGTCATGGATCAAAACTCCAAGGACACCGTCTGGTGGACCAGCGAGGGATATAAAAACGACAACCATCCTATGAGCGAGGATGTGTGGGCCCAGGTGAAGAAGCTGGCCGTCAGCGAGCTGTGCAACAAGCGCCTGTTCGTGGTGGATGCCTTCTGCGGCGCCAACAAGGACACCCGCATGGCCGTGCGCTTCATTGTGGAGGTGGCCTGGCAGGCACACTTTATTAAGAATATGTTCATCCAGCCCTCCCGGGAGGAGCTGGAGCACTTCGAGCCGGACTTTGTGGTGTATAACGCCTCCAAGGCCAAGGTGGAAAATTTCAAGGAGCTGGGCCTCAACTCCGAGACCTGCGTGGCCTTCAACATCACCTCCCGGGAGCAGGTCATCATCAACACCTGGTACGGCGGCGAGATGAAGAAGGGCATGTTCTCCATGATGAACTACTATCTGCCGCTCAAGGGCATCGCTTCCATGCACTGCTCCGCCAACACCGACATGAACGGCGAAAACACCGCCATCTTCTTCGGCCTGTCCGGCACCGGCAAGACCACCCTGTCCACCG
>CAVKFX010000030.1:0-8782 GCA_963655625.1 uncultured Eubacteriales bacterium
CACCGAGTCCGCCGAGCTGGACGCCGAGGTGGTGGCTGCCACCAAGGCCGCCGGTTACGACAACCTCAAGGGCCACAAGTCCGTGGGCGGCCTCCGCGCCAGCGTTTATAACGCCATGCCCATCGAGGGCGCGCAGGCTCTGGTGGAGTTCCTAAAGAAGTTTGAGGCCGAACACAAGTAAGGCTTCTGTAAAGGGAATTATAAACTATGGGCGGGGGCGTCAGCCCCCGCATCCCCCATCCAAAATAAATAATAAGGAGATTACTACTATGCGTATTCTGGTTACCGACGGTATGGACAAGACCGCCATGGCGCAGCTGCGTGAGATGGGCCACGAGGTGGTCGAGCAGTTCTATGAGCCCGATCAGCTGGGCGCCGCTTTGAAGGATTTCGACGCTGTGGTCGTCCGCTCCAAGACCAAGGTCCGCGCCAACCACATCGACGAGGCCAAGACCGGCAAGCTGAAGCTCATCATCCGCGGCGGCGTGGGCGTTGACAACATCGACGTCAAGTATGCCGAGTCCTGCGGCATCACCGTGAAGAACACCCCCCGCGCCTCCTCCCAGTCCGTGGCCGAGCTGGCTATGGGTCATATGTTCTCCTGCGCCCGCTATCTCTCCATCGCCGGCCACACCATGCGTGAGGACAAGTGGGAGAAGAAGGCTTACGGCAAGGGCATCGAGCTGCAGGGCAAGACCCTGGGCATCGTGGGCTTCGGCCGCATCGGCCAGCACCTGGGCGTCATGGCCAAGGCCATCGGCATGAAGGTCGTCGCCTTTGATATTTTCCATATCCCCGGTATCGAGGAGCAGCTGGGCATCCCCTATGTGGAGATGGATGAGCTGCTGGCCCAATCCGACTTCGTTTCCGTCCACGCTCCCGCTGTGGATGGCGGCGCTCTCATTTCCGCCGAGAATATCGCCAAGATGAAGGACGGCGTGGTGATCATCAACACCTCCCGCGGCACCAATGTGGACGAGGCTGCTCTGCTGGCAGCCCTGGAGTCCGGCAAGGTCCGCGCCGCCGGCCTGGATGTCTACGCCGATGAGCCCGCCACCAACAAGGCCCTGTATAGCCATCCCATGGTTTCCTGTACGCCGCATATCGGCGCCGCCACCGTAGAGGCTCAGAAGCGCATCGGCTCTGAGATCGTGGAGATCATCAAGAACTTCTAAGCTACTCCCGGCGCCAATATCCGGCGTCCTCGCGGCATAGCCGCTGCGGTCGGAGGCTAAAAATGTGCCACCGGCACATTTTCTAAACGCCCCGACATATCGGCGCCGCCACCGTAGAGGCTCAGAAGCGCATCGGCTCTGAGATCGTGGAGATCATCAAGAACTTCTAAGCTACTCCCGGCGCCAATATCCGGCGTCCTCGCGGCATAGCCGCTGCGGTCGGAGGCTAAAAATGTGCCACCGGCACATTTTCTAAACGCCCCGACATATCGGCGCCGCCACCGTAGAGGCTCAGAAGCGCATCGGCTCTGAGATCGTGGAGATCATCAAGAACTTCTGATTCAAATCCGATCATTAAAAAGCAAGAGGATGCTCCGGCATCCTCTTGCTTTTTGCTGCCCAAGCTACGCGCCGCACTTCTTATCTTAATTCTGCGTGGGTTAATGTCCCCGACGCCCCGCCCGGGCTTGTACCGCACCCCATGCCCACGCAAAAAAGCCACCGCATCGATGGATGCGGTGGCTTAATCTCTTTTTTCTGATTGTCCCTCGTTTTGCGCTGCTGCCGTCATCGGCCCTTCATCATAAGCACGGCCGCCTGCCGGGCTAAAGACCGGTGCAGAGCAATCTGCGCGCGCTTCACATCCAGGTCCGGGCTGCGCGCCGACAACCGGTCCCGAGCCCGCTTCTCAGCCGCTTCTGCCCGGGGCAGATCGATGCTCTCGGCCCGTTCCGCCGTGCGCACCAGCAGTGTCACCTCGTTGTGTACGATGTTGGCCACACCCAGATTCACGGCCACGAATTCCTCCGCGCCGCTGTCCTTCCGGGCGGTGACAACGCCGTCCTCAATGGCGCCCAGCATGGGCGCATGGTCTTTCAGAACGCCCACACTGCCGCCGGAAAACGGCAGCTCCACATAGCTGACCATGTCATCATACACGCTGCCGCCGGCGGTGACAATCTCCAAATGGATCCCGTCTTTCATAGGCACCTCTTACATCTTCTTGCCCTTGGCAAGCACATCGTCGATGGTCCCGCACATAAGGAATGCCTGCTCCGGGATGTTGTCACACTCGCCGCCCAGGATGATCTCGAAGCCCCGGATGGTCTCCTCCAGCGGCACATATTTACCGGCCATGCCGGTAAAGTTCTCCGCCACATGGAACGGCTGGGACAAGAAGCGCTGGATGCGCCGGGCGCGATTCACCGTGGCCTTATCCTCCAGGCTCAGCTCGTCCATACCCAGTACGGCAATGATGTCCTGCAGCTCTTTATACTTTTGCAGCACGCTCTGCACGGCCCGGGCCGTGCTGTAGTGCCGGTGCCCCAGCACATCCGGTTCCAGGATTCGGGAGGTGGAGGCCAGGGGATCCACTGCCGGGTAAATGCCCAGCTCGGAAATGCCGCGGTCCAGCACCGTGGTGGCATCCAGATGGGCAAAGGCCGTAGCCGGGGCCGGGTCCGTCAGGTCGTCGGCGGGGACATAGATAGCCTGCACCGAGGTAACGGAGCCGTTGCGAGTGGAGGTGATGCGCTCCTGCAGAGTGCCCATTTCCGTGGCCAGGGTGGGCTGATAACCCACGGCGGAGGGCATACGCCCCAGCAGCGCCGAAACCTCGCTGCCCGCCTGGGTAAAGCGGAAAATATTGTCGATAAACAGCAGCACGTCCTGTCCGCTGGTGTCGCGGAAGTTCTCCGCAATGGTCAGGCCCGACAGAGGCACCCGCAGACGCGCTCCGGGGGGCTCATTCATCTGGCCGAACACCAGGGCTGTCTTGCTGATGACGCCGGACTCAGTCATCTCATTCCACAGGTCGTTGCCCTCACGAGAGCGCTCACCCACGCCGGCAAACACGGAGTAGCCGCCGTGCTCGTAGGCCACGTTGCGTATCAGCTCCTGAATGAGCACCGTTTTGCCCACGCCGGCGCCGCCGAACAGACCGATCTTGCCGCCCTTGGAATATGGGGCCAGCAGGTCCACCACCTTGATGCCCGTTTCCAGGATCTCCGTGGAGGGCATCACATCGGTAAAGGACGGCGCACTCCGGTGGATAGGCATCCGCTCCGCTTCCACGGGGCCTTTGCCGTCGATGGGATCGCCCACCACGTTGAACATGCGGCCCAGAGTGGCCTCGCCCACGGGCATGGTCACGGGAGAGCCGGTATCCACGGCTGTGCAGCCCCGGGCGATGCCGTCGGTGGAGAACAGCGACACGCAGCGCACGGTGTCAGAGCCCAGCTGCTGCATGGCCTCCATAACCACCTTGCGGTCCTCCAGCTGAATTTCAATTGCGTTGTAAATGTCCGGCAGATGTCCGGCAGGAAACTGCACATCCACCACAGGGCCGGTGACCCTTCTGACAATACCGTTTTTCATAGTAGCCTCCTATCGTAGGCGGAATTACTTTTTCGCCTTTTTCAAGGCGTTGGCGCCGCCGACAATCTCGGCGATCTCGGTGGTAATGGCCGCCTGACGCACCCGGTTAAGCTGCAGGCTCAGGCTGCTGATCAGCTCGCCGGTGGCATCGGTGGCCGCACTCATGGCCGCCATACGGGAAGCCTGTTCGCTGACCTTGGCCTCCAGCAAAACGGAAAAAACCATGTTGTTCAGGTACAGCTGCACCATGTTTTCCAGCACGCTCCGGGCATCCGGCTCAAAGATGTAGTCATTGGTCGGCTCCTCCTGCTCCTGCGCATCCAGGCGGGCGGGCAGAAGCTGCACCTGTCCGGGCACCTGCTGCAAGGCAGAGCAGAACTGCTGATACACCAGGTGGATCTCATCCACCTGGCCGCTCAGGTATATACGCTTGAGATAGTCCGCCACCGGCAGGGCTTCCGCCATGCCGGGCGCATCACTGATGGCATCGAAGGTGTGCTGCACCGGCAGACCCGATTGCCGGATGATATCCTTGCCCCAGCTGCCGCAGACCACCACCGTACAGGGTCTTGCTTCTGCCTGCACCAGCTCCTGGGCATAGCGCAGCACCGCATGGTTATATACGCCGCACAGGCCGCGGTTGCCCACGAACAACACATAGCACACTCTTTTGATCTCGCTCCGGGGAAGCAGGAATTGGTTATCATATCCGGCGTTCTCCCCGGCCAGCAGCTCGCCGAGAATATGCCGGCTGCTCTCCGCGAAGCCGCGGATGCCGCTCAGCCCCTTCTGGGTGCGCCGCAGCTTGGCTGAGGCCACCATCTTCATGGTCTTGGTGATCTGCTGGGTATTCTTTACGCTTTTGATCCGTGCCCGGATCTCACGCATGCTGCCCATTCCGCTCTCCCCCCTTTCTCAACTTATTCTCTCTCAAAAGGACTCCTTAAAGTGCTTCAGCGTGTCGCGCAGCTTCTCCAGCATATCGGCAGGGATCTTCTTGCCTGCGCAGATGGTGTCCACCAGCTCCGGCATAGCCCGCTTCACATGCTCCACCACTTCCTGCTCGAACCGGGACATATCACTCAGGTCCACATCGTCAGCGTAGCCCTCGTTGGCGGCAAAGATGGCAATGACCTGATCCTCCACCGCCCGGGCGGCAAACTGATTCTGCTTCAGCAGCTCCGTCATGTGCTGGCCGCGGCACAGGGTAGCCTGGGTAGACGCATCCAGCTCGGATCCGAACTGTGCAAAGGATGCCAGCTCCCGGTACTGTGCCAGGTCGGTGCGCAGACGGCCCGCCACCTGCTTCATGGCCGGCATCTGGGCTGCGCCGCCCACACGGGACACGGACAGGCCCACATTAATGGCCGGCCTCGTGCCGGAGTGGAACAGGCCCGTCTCCAGGAAGATCTGACCATCGGTAATGGAGATAACGTTGGTGGGGATATAGGCGGAAATGTCGCCCGCCTGGGTCTCGATAATGGGCAGAGCAGTCATGCTGCCGCCGCCGGAGGCCTCGTCCAGCCGTGCCGCCCGCTCCAGCAGGCGGGAGTGCAGGTAGAACACATCGCCGGGATAGGCTTCCCGTCCGGGGGGCCGCTGGAGCAGCAGGGAAATCTCGCGGTATGCCGCCGCCTGCTTGCTCAAATCGTCGTAAACGATCAGCACATCCTTCCCCTTATACATAAAGTATTCGCCGATGGCAGCGCCGGCATAGGGAGCGATGTAGAGCATCGGCGCGGGCTCCGAGGCCGACGCGCACACCACGGTGGTGTAGTCCATGGCGCCCAGCTCCGTCAGCTTGCGCACCACGTTGGCCACCGTGGATTCCTTCTGCCCGATGGCCACATAAATGCAGTGTACGCCCTTGCCCTTTTGGTTCACGATGGCGTCCAGGGCGATGGCGGTCTTGCCGGTTTGGCGGTCGCCGATAATCAGCTCTCGCTGGCCCCGGCCGATAGGCACCAAAGCGTCGATGGCTTTAATACCCGTCTGCAGGGGCACGGTGACGCCCTGCCGGTGCAGCACACTGGGTGCCGGGCTCTCCACGGCCCGGAAGCCGTCGTTCTGGATGGGCCCCTTGCCGTCCACCGGGCGGCCCAAGGCGTCCACTACGCGGCCGCACATAGCCTCGCCCACGGGCACCTCAATGATGTGGCCCGTCCGGCGCACGGTGTCGCCCTCCTGAATGGTGGAGAAGTCGCCCAGCAGCACCACGCCCACATTGTTCTTGTCCAGGTCCATCACCATGCCGCGGAGATTGCCCTTGAACTCCAGCATTTCCCCGGCCATCACATCGGCCAGGCCGGACACATGGCAGATGCCGTCGGACACGCTGATGACCTTGCCGGTCTGATAAACATCAATGGAATTGTCCGTGCCGCTGAGCTTTTCGCGGATGCTCTCCAGCACCGACAGCTCCTCCTGGTCATCCATGCGGCTGTTGAATTCCACCTCCTGGCTCAGTCGGTCCAACTGATGCGCCAGGGTTCCGTCGTACACGGTGTCGCCCACCTGCATACGCACGCCGCCCACCAAGCCGTCGTCCACCTCATTGCGCACGGAGAGGAATGTCTCGCAGAGGATCTGCGTCACCTTCTTCATTTCCTCGTCGGTGAGGGGCTCGGGACTGGCGATAGAAATATTTAATTTCTTCAGTTCATTCATATTCAAAATATCACTCGGCATTGCTGCCACCACTTCTTTTACCTGCTCAATGTAGCGCTCCACCAGGGCCTGGCGCTCCGGGGCGAAGGCGCTGGTTTTCAGAGTCTCCCCCGCCTGGCTTGCCACCTGGCGAATGACCTGGGCGCTCATCTGGCCGTGCATCTGGCTGCGCAGCTGCTTTTCCGTCTGGATAGCGTTGCGGCGCAGGGCGTCGGCCTCCTCGGTACGGAGCTTCTCAGCCTCCCGGCTGTTCTGCTCCACCTGGGCCCGGGTCTCGGCCAGCAGGGCGTCCTCCTGCTGCAGCGCCTGGTCCCGGGCCTGGGCCACATCTGTGCTGAGCCTTTGGGACTCCAGGTCCGCCTGGTGCGACTGCTCCAGGTCCTGAGCGATTTTATCCTTTCGCTCCTTGAACATACGGACGATCATTTTCCGCGTGATAAGGAACAGCGCGCCGAACAGGATCACGAAGTTGATGACTGCGAATAAGAATTCTTTTATGGTCATATTCGCCTCATTTCTCCTCTCTCGACCCTGGGTCGCCGCCCACAAGCTGCCGTGTCAGGGCATCCACCAGCTGGGGCATCTGCTCCTGGGCCTGGGCCCGAAGCCGCTCCTGCTCGTTTTGGATGCGCCCATGGGCGTCCTGTATATCCCGGGCTGCCTGGGCGTGTGCCGCCTCCAGCACTCGGGAGCGTTCCTCCTCGTCGGCCGCTTTTCCTTCTGCAATCAGCTGTTTGGCCTCAGCGCTTCGCTCCTTCCAGCTCTCGCGCAGGGCAGCGGCGTTTTCCTCTTTCTTCCGCTGCGCCTCCCGGCCCTTTTCCAGGCCCTGGTCAATTCCCGCCTGCCGCTGATCCATAAACTTGATCAGCGGGTCAAACAGGAATTTTTTCAGCACAAACAGCAACGCAAAAAAGCAAATGATGGTCCAAATCACTTCTGACACATTAATGCTCAAAGCGTGTGCCTCCTTTTTTCTCTCGGGATGTGGTTTAGACCTTAGCCACCAGCATAAAGGCGATGAGCAGGCCGTAAATGGTCAGGGCCTCCATCAGCGCCATGGCGATGATCATGCTGGAGCGGATGTTGCCGGCGGCCTCCGGCTGGCGGGCAATGGCCTCCATAGCCTTGGAAGCGGTGAGACCCTGGCCGATAGCGGGACCGATGGTACTCAAAGCGACTGCCAGAGCGGCTGCCAATGCGATGATAGCGGATGAAGTCATGATTTGTTCCTCCTAAAGTGATCTGTATTTTTATTTGTCTTGCACATGATTACATATTTTTTTGGGACAGGAAATTCCCCTGTTCTCCCGTATATAGGCGGCGGTTCACTCCTCCTCGCCTACTGCCTCCTCAATATAAATGGACAGAAGCATGGTGAACACCACCGCCTGGATCAGGCAGAACAGCAGGCTCATCACCTGCATGACAAGGGGCAGCACCAGCGGGAATATGCCCGCCAGCTGCTCCGTGACCATTTCCTCTCCGTATAGGTTGCCGTACAGTCGCAGGGCCAGGGAGAAGGGCCGCACCACCTGCTCGATAAGGTTCAGGGGCAGCATCAGGACAAAGGGGGAAATGAATGTCTTCAGATACCCCAGCACGCCCCGGCGCTTCACGCCCACGATGTGGGTGGTGAAGAAGGCGATGACCGCCAGCCCCGCCGTGGTGGAGAGGTCGGCCGTGGGCACGGCAAAGCCATGGCCCGCCCCGGGCAGAATACCGGAATAGTTGCTCACCACGATGAAGATGAAGAAAGTGGCCATCACCGGGAAATACCGCCGGGCGTTGTCGCGCCCCATAGTGCCGGTAAAGTAGTCCTGCAGCTTGGTCACCGCCATTTCCGCCGCGCTCTGGATAGGCCCGGGAACCATTTTCAGCCGCCGGGTAGCCAGCCACGACACAAACCCCAGCACCACAATGATGACCCACATGGTGACAACGGTCTTTGTCACCTCCAGAGGGCCGATGGAAAATAACGCATTACTGGTCGCTTCCATAGTTTGTTTCTCTCACCTCAATTCCTACCGTCTGTTGACTCGGGATTTTTCGTCGGGTCCTGCAATTGTTTTTTGCTCAATCTCAGATTCAGCAGTATCCCCACCAGCGACAAGCCCACGGCCGTGCCGATGATAGTACCGTAAAACGGTAAGGGGAGCAGCTTCCGGGTAAAATATACCGCCGCCAGGGCTGCGATGTTCACAAGCATCCGCAGCAGGCTGGCCGCCATCACGGCGTTGGCACTGTTTTTTTGCAGTCCGCGCCGGGTGATGCACATATTCACAAACGCCACCAGCGAGCCGAATATAAACCCGATCCCACCGGCCAGCAGATACATTTCAGCAGGCATTGCGCTCCTCCTCTCCGCCATTCTCCCAGAGCTCTCCGCCCCGGGGATGCTGCATACAACACTACAAATCGATTGTACCATAACGCAGGTCTTTTATCAAATAATTTTTCGCAATTTATTAACATTTTTTGATTCTTTCATCATAAGAAATTAATCTTGTGGCAATTATGATAACTGCGGAGGGGAATCCTTACAGATCACCGCAAGGCTTTCTTCC
>CAVKFX010000031.1:0-8702 GCA_963655625.1 uncultured Eubacteriales bacterium
CAAGACGGCGGAAAAGATGCTGGCACAGCTGATGGCCCAGGGCCGGGAGGAGCTTGGATACCTGGAGAGCGTGGTGCAGGAGATCCGACAGGCGGAGAGCGAGCAGGATTTTAACGACATCCGCGCCGAGCTGACGGAGGGCGGGTACATCCGCTCTCACGGGAAAAAGCAGCCGGGCTTTCAGCGCAGGTCCGAGCCCCGGCGGTTCCGCACGGAGGCGGGGCTGCTGGTTCTGGTGGGCCGCAGCAACCGGCAGAACGACAAGCTCACCGGCAAAGCCGCAGACAGAAACGACTGGTGGTTCCACACCCAGAAGATCCACGGCAGCCATGTGATCCTCTGCACCAATGGCGCGGAGCCGGATGAGGAGAGCGTTCTGCAGGCGGCCCAGCTGGCGGCCTACTACTCCCAGGGTCGGGACGGCGGCAAAGTCGCCGTGGACTATACCCCGGTGAAATATGTAAAAAAGCCCGCCGGCGCCCGGCCGGGCATGGTGGTCTACACCACCTACCGTACCCTCATGGCCCAGCCGGACGGGGAGCTTGCCCAGCGGCTGGCAGTGAAATAGAAGCCCCGATACACGGCAGGGCTGCGCAAAAAACAGACACCCCCTATGTGGCTTTCAAGCCACATAGGGGGTGTTATGCGAAGATATTTGCAAGAGAGCTTTCAGCTCTGCCTCAGGCGAACACCACCTACACCAGCACCATGTACAGCACCGTGCCCACGCCGATGGACAGCAGGACATTCCGCTTCCACAGGTGCAGGGCCGCCAGCACCGCAATGGAGATCAGCTCCGGCAGGCCGTAGGGGGCGGAGACGACAGAGATGTTCCGCAGGCAGTATACCACCAGCAGGCCCATCATGGCAGCGGGCAGGGTGCGGCCCAGGTAGGAGACGATCTTGGGCACCGGACGGTTGTCCGGGAACAGCAGGAAGGGGAGAAAACGGGTCAGCATAGCCCCCGCCGTCACCGCCAGGGCGATGAGGAGGGCCTGGGTCGTTGTCAGAGTCATAGCTTTTTCCTCCCAATAAGCAGCACGGCCAGGACCAGGACCATGGCGGGGATCACCAGCTGATCCGCGCCGAAGATCGCCCGGGCCGCGGCGGTACACACGATGCCGATGATGCCGCTGATGCGGCTGCGGGGATCGGATATCTGCTCGATGAACAGCACCACGAACAGCCCCGTCAGGGCAAAGTCCAGGCCGGTGGTATCAAAACGGATAAACTGCCCGGCCAGGGAGCCCAGCAGGGAGCCGCCCACCCAGTAGACATAGTCCAGCAGGGATATGGCCAGGTAGAAGTCCTTTCGGGGCACATCCGCCGGGGGCTCTGCCGAGGAAACGATGGAAAAGGTCTCATCGCTGAGTGTGTAGATTAGGATCGGCTTTGCACTGCCCAGGCCCCGGTATTTCTCCAGCATGGACACACCGTAAAACAGGTGCCGGGCGTTGACCATAACGCTCATGATGAAGGCACCCAAGGGGTCAAAGGCTGAGGTCAACAGGGTGATGGCCGCGAACTGCATGCTGCCGCAGAAGGCAACTGCACTCATGAGCAGCACCCAAGGGGCGCCAAAGCCCTTGGACTGCATCAGAACGCCGTAGGCGGCGCCCAGCACCAGATAGCCCGTCAGCACCGGAACGGTGTGGGGAAATGCCGCGGCAATAGCCCGCCTGCAGGCGGAGGTGGTCCGGCCGGAGGCATTGCCTCCGGCCGGACGGTTTTGATTCGTCTTAGTCATAGTTACACACTGAAAAGAATGTCGGCATAGGTGGGATAGGGCCAGAACTCGGCGGAGGTATGAGTCTCCAGCGCATTCACCAGGTGGCTGGCCTTGTACTCCAGGGCGTACACCACGTCCCGGTAATACCGGGCGGACTCGATGTCGCCCTCGGAGGCGGGGGCCTCCTCCAGGGCCTTGGCCATGGCGTGGGCAGTCTCATACAGCTCGTTATTCAGGCCGGACAGCTGCTGCAGCAGCTCCGTCTCGGCGGTGCAGTCCAGATACAGGGCCTTTTTGCGCTGCACGGTCTCGGCCAGCTCCCCGGTGTAGCGGGACACGGCGGGGAAGATGCTCCGGCGGATCATGGTCAGCAGGGTATTGGCCTCGATGGCCGTGATCTTGCAGTAGTTCTCCAGATGGATGCCGTACCGGGCGCGCATCTCCGCCTCGGAGAACACATCGTGCTTGGTAAAGAGGCTGATGTTCTTGGCGTCGATATAGGCGGGCATACTGTCCACGGTATCACGCCGGTTGCTCAGGCCCCGGCGCTTGGCCTCCTCGGCCCAGGACTCATCGTAGCCGTTGCCGTTGAAGATGATGCGCTGGTGCGCCTTGAAGGTGTTGTGCAGCAGAGCCTGTAGGGCGGCATTGAAGTCCTCGGCCTGCTCTAAAATATCGGCAAACTGGCCCAGCTCCTCGGCCATGATGGTATTGAGGACGGTGTTGGGGCTGGCGACGGACTGGGAGGAGCCCAGCATGCGGAACTCGAATTTATTGCCCGTGAAGGCCAGGGGAGAGGTACGGTTGCGGTCGGTGGTGTCCTGGGGGATCTCCGGCAGGGTGTCCACGCCGATCTCCAGCTTCTTCTTGGTCATGTCTACATACGCTGTGCCCCGGATAATGGAATCCAGCACGGCGGTAAGCTCGTCGCCCAGGAAGATGGAGATGACCGCCGGGGGCGCCTCGTTGCCGCCCAGACGCAGGTCGTTGCCGGGGTAGGAGACGCAGCAGCGCAGAATGTCCTGATACTCATCCACACCCTTGATAAACGCTGCCAAAAACAGCAGGAACTGGGCGTTTTGGCTGGGGGTCTTGCCGGGCTTTAGGAGATTCTCCCCGGTGTCGGTGGCCAGGGACCAGTTGTCGTGCTTGCCGCTGCCGTTGACCCCGGCAAAGGGCTTTTCGTGGAGCAGACACACCAGGCCGTGGCGGTCGGCCACCTTTTTCAGCAGGGCCATGGTCAGTTGGTTGTGGTCGGTGGCGGTGTTGGCATCGGTGTAGACCGGGGCGATCTCGTGCTGGGCCGGGGCCACCTCGTTGTGCTCGGTCTTGGCGAATACACCCAGTTTCCACAGCTCCAGGTCCAGGTCCTCCATGAACCGGGCGACTCTGGGCCGGATGGCGCCATAGTAGTGGTCATCCAGCTCCTGTCCCTTGGGGGGACGGGCGCCAAACAGGGTGCGGCCGCACAGCTTCAGATCCTCCCGCTTCTGATACATGCTCTTGTCAATGAGGAAGTACTCCTGCTCCGGGCCCACCTGGGGGATCACATGCTTAGCCTCCGTATTGCCGAACAGGCGCAGGATGCGCAGGCTCTGCTGATCCAGCCGGCTCATGGAGCGCAGCAGGGGGGTCTTCTTATCCAGCACCTGGCCGCTGTAGGAGCAGAATACCGTGGGGATATACAGGGTTTTATCCTTGACAAAGGCATAACTGGTGGGATCCCAAGCGGTGTAGCCCCGGGCCTCAAAGGTGGCCCGCAGACCGCCGGAGGGGAAGGAGGAGGCATCCGCCTCGCCCCGGGACAGCTCCTTGCCGGACAGCTCCATAATCACGGCGTCCCTGCCGGAGGGGGTGATGAAGCTGTCGTGCTTTTCGGCGGTGACACCGGTCATGGGCTGGAACCAGTGGGTATAGTGGGTGGCGCCCAGCTCCGTGGCCCAGTCCTTCATAGCCGCAGCGATCTGGTCGGCAATGGAGCGGGGCAGGGTGGTGCCCTGGGTCATGCACTGCCTCCATGCGTTATAAGCGTCAGGGGACAAACGCTGTCGCATTTTGTCCTCATTGAAGACCATGCAGCCAAACAGTTCCGGGATTTTCTTGATATTCTCGTCCATTGCAAACTCCTTTCGCCGCGGGATGCGGCAGTTTTTATAGCACCGCCTAGAATAAGACGGGTGTTACATAGGTTTCGATGACGGCGGCCACCGCGATTAGCGGCAGGACCCACCACAGCAGTATCTGTCCGCATTGCCGAGCGGCGGCCCGGACGGAGCCCGACGGCTTTTTCAGCAGGGCATCGGATACCGTCCCGCACAGGTACAGGCCCAGCGCCGCGGACAGGATCAGCGCCGGTATTTCAAAAATGCCGTGGGGCAGGATCCCCACCAGGTATTTCCACAGGGGGATACCCCGGTGGACATAGTATCCGGCAAACAGGCCCAGGGTGGCGCCGTTTACGCCCAGGGTCAGGGCGGGCAGCCGGATAAACGGGAGCAGCCCGTAAACGGTGGCCATGACCATGGCGGAGAGATTGTTCAGCAGCAGCGCAAAAAAGTGAATATTGCCGCTGTCATCGGACGCGCCGCTCTGCCGGAACAGCTGGGCAAGCTTTTCCACGATGCCGTCCGCTTGTTCCGGAAAAAGCAGGCTGCCCGCAAAGCTCAGGGCGATGATCCCCGCAAAGGCCCAGCCGGCGGTAAAGACCACGCTGCCCAGGTCCTGCCGATAAAAGGCGGCGGTGTTTCCGTAGATCTGCTTCAGTTTGTGCATCCGTTCAGCTTTTCAAGACCTGCCCGCAGGCGGCGCAGGGTCTCGTCCTTTCCCAGGATGGCGCAGATCTCCACGGCGCCGCCGGGGGTAACCAGCTTGCCGGCGGCGGCGATGCGCACGGGCCACATGAGCTTTGCGTTCTTCACCTCCAGCTTTTCAGCCAGGGAAATGAGGCCGTCATGGACGGTCTCCACCGTCCAGGTGGGCAGGGACTCCAGCATGGGGATGGCCGCCTCCAGCATGGCCTTGCAGACCTCGGGGTCGGTCTTGGCCTTTTTGTTGGTGAAGAACTCCACATCATAGTCCGGGCAGGCATCGAAGAAGTCCACCTTTTCGGGAATGTCCGACAGGCGCTCGCACCGGGCCTGGAGAAGGCCGGCGATGGCGGCGATGTCGAAATCGCCCTTCACCGTCTGGCGGATGTAGGGCCCGGCCACCTTGACAAAGTCCTCCGGCACCATAGCCCGCAGGTACACGGCGTTGAAGTGGTCCAGCTTGGCACGGTCGAAAATGGCGGGGGACTTGGAAATACCGGCGATGTCGAAGGCCTTCACCAGCTCCGGCAGGGTGAA
Source organism: uncultured Eubacteriales bacterium (assembly GCA_963655625.1). Classification (GTDB taxonomy): domain Bacteria; phylum Bacillota; class Clostridia; order Oscillospirales; family Oscillospiraceae; genus Vescimonas. The sequence continues at coordinate 5,074 of CAVKFX010000031.1, forward strand.
GATCTCCTGCTCGGCCAGGTCGCCCTTGGGGCTCCAGCCCAGGAGGGCCACATAGTTGAGGATGGCCTCGGTGAGGTAGCCCTCCGCCTTCAGATCCTCATAGGAGGGATCGCCGTGGCGCTTGGACATCTTATTCTGCGCATCCCGCATCACCGGGGAGCAGTGGACATAGGTGGGAATCTCCCAGCCAAAGGCCCGGTAGAGCAGGTCGTATTTGGGGGCGGAGGAGAGATATTCGCTGCCACGCACCACATGGGTGATGCCCATGAGGTGATCATCGATGACGTTGGCAAAGTTATAGGTGGGCAGGCCGTCCCGTTTCAGGAGCACCTGGTCATCCAGGGTGCTGTTTTCCACGGTGATGTCGCCGAAAATGGCGTCGCGGAAGGTGGTGGTGCCGTCCGTGGGGATCTTCTGGCGGATGACGTATGGCTCGCCGGCCTCTACCCGGCGCAGGGCGTCCTCCATAGGCAGGTCACGGCAGGGATCAGCGGCACGGCCGAAGTCGCCGCTGTCCTCCTCAGACTCGGCCTTTTCACAGAAGCAGTAGTAAGCGGCGCCTTTTTCCACCAGCAGCCGGGCATACTTCCCGTAGGTGTCCCGGCGCTGGGATTGGATATAGGGGGCCACGGGGCCGCCCACATCGGGGCCCTCGTCGTGGGTGAGGCCGCACTCGGCCATGGTGCGGTAGATCACATCCACCGCACCCTCCACCTGGCGGTTTTGGTCGGTGTCCTCGATGCGCAGGATGAAGGTGCCGCCGTGGGACCGGGCGATGAGCCAGGTATACAGGGCCGTGCGCAGATTGCCCACATGCATGTAGCCCGTGGGCGAGGGGGCGAACCGGGTGCGCACCTTGCCGTGGGGGATCTTGGCCTCCATCTGCTCAAAATAGCTGTGATCCAGTGTCATGGCATAAAACCTCCGCAGTAAAAATAAAAAAGCAAATAAAAATCCATAATAATATACCTTATCATTATATTTTAACTTCCGAAAAAGTCAAGAATAAACCCTCTGTCCGGTTGCAATTTTGTGGGATTAGTGATAACATGGCCTTGATTAGCATGAAATTGGGGTAAAATATCAGCGAGGGCCCCTTTTCGGAAGGAGAATGACCATATGGAAACCACTGTGGAAAAGAAAAAACGAATATTCAGCGGCATCCAGCCCAGCGGCGAGCTGACCCTGGGCTCTTACATGGGGGCCATCCGCAACTGGGTGGACCTGCAGGACGAATACGACTGCCTGTACTGCATCGTGGACATGCACGCCATCACCGTGCGGCAGGATCCGGCCACCCTGCGCCGGCGCAGCGTGAACCAGCTGGCCCAGTACATCGCCTGCGGCCTGGACCCCAAGAAGAACATCATGTTCATCCAGAGCCATGTGCCTCAGCACGCGGAGCTGAGCTGGATCCTGGGCTGCTACACCCAGTTCGGCGAGCTGAGCCGCATGACCCAGTTCAAGGCCAAGGCCAAGCAGCATGCAGACAACATCACTGCGGGCCTGTTTACCTATCCTGTCCTCATGGCGGCGGATATTCTGCTGTACCAGGCAGACCTGGTGCCGGTGGGAGAGGATCAAAGGCAGCATGTGGAGCTGACGCGGGACATTGCTCAGCGGTTTAACGGCCTGTATAGCGACACCTTTACCCTGCCGGAGGCGTTTATCCCCAAGATGGGCGCCCGGGTCATGAGCCTCGCAAACCCCGAAAATAAAATGAGTAAGTCCGACCCCGATGGGTGCGTTTTTATGATGGACAAGCCCGAGGACATCATGCGCAAGTTCAAGCGCGCCGTTACCGATTGCGAGACGGCGGTGAAGTTTGACAAGGAGAATAAGGCCGGTATCTCCAACCTGCTGACCATATACTGCGCTGCCACGGGCAAGACCGTTGCCGAGGCGGAGGAGGAGTTTGCCGGCCGGGGCTACGGCATTTTCAAGCCCGCCGTGGGCGAGGCGGTGGTGGAGCTGCTGCGCCCCCTGCGGGAGGAGTCCGAGCGGATCATGAAGGACAAGGCGTACCTGGAGAGCGTCTACAAAGAGGGCGCGGAGCATGCGTCCTACCTGGCCAATAAGACCCTCAGCAAGGTCCACCGCAAGATTGGCTTCGTGGCGAAATAATGGCGTAAATTCATAATGTATGTTTCCTTGCAAAGGCGGTAAACATTTGTTATAATCATAAAACAGCAAAAAAATCACAGAGAAAGGATTTGGCTACTATGATCTATACCAGCGAAGTACAGCATATGTGCCCCATCGCCAAGGGCGCTTATCACGGTCCCGCCCCCATTCCCGAGGAGGGCAAGTGGGTCCAGGCCAAGGAGATCGGCGACATCTCCGGCTTTACCCACGGCATCGGCTGGTGCGCGCCCCAGCAGGGTGCCTGCAAGCTGACGCTGAATGTAAAAAACGGCGTCATTGAGGAGGCTCTGGTGGAGACCATCGGCTGCTCCGGCATGACCCATTCCGCTGCTATGGCATCCGAAATTCTCATCGGCAAGACCATTTTAGAGGCACTGAACACCGACCTGGTCTGTGACGCTATCAATACCGCCATGCGCGAGCTGTTTTTGCAGATCGTGTACGGCCGTACCCAGTCCGCCTTCTCTGAGGACGGCCTGGCGGTGGGCGCTTCCCTGGAGGATCTGGGCAAGGGCCTGCGCAGCCAGGTGGGCACCATGTTTGCCACCAAGGAAAAGGGACCCCGCTATCTGGAGATGGCCGAGGGCTATGTGACCCGGGTGGCCCTGAACAAGGACGATGAGATCGTGGGCTACGAGTTCATCAGCCTGGGCAAGATGATGGACTTCATCAAGAAGGGCGACGACGCGGGTACCGCTCTGGAAAAGGCTAAGGGCCACTATGGCCAGTTCGACAATGCGGCCAAGTATGTCGACCCGAGACAGGAATAAGGAGGAGGACGAAATAATGGCACTGTTTGAAAGCTACGAAAGAAGAATCGACAAGATCAACGGCGTCCTCGCTCAGTACGGCATCGGCTCCGTGGAGGAGTGCCGGGAGATCTGCCGGGCCAAGGGCTTCGATCCCTATGAGATCGTGAAGAGCATCCAGCCCATCTGCTTTGAAAATGCCTGCTGGGCCTACACCGTGGGCGCGGCCATCGCCCTGAAGGCCGGGGTCAAGACCGCAGCCGAGGCCGCCAAGATGATCGGCGTGGGCCTGCAGTCCTTCTGCATCGACGGCTCTGTGGCCGAGGACCGCAAGGTGGGCCTGGGCCACGGCAACCTGGGTGCTATGCTCCTCAGCGAGGAGAGCAAGTGCTTCGCCTTCCTGGCCGGCCACGAATCCTTTGCCGCTGCCGAGGGCGCCATCGGCATCGTGAAGAACGCCAACAAGGCCCGCAAGGAGCCCCTGCGGGTGATCCTCAACGGCCTGGGCAAGGACGCGGCGCAGATCATCAGCCGCATTAACGGCTTCACCTATGTGCAGACCCAGTTCGACTATTATACCGGCGAGCTGAAGATCGTCCGGGAGATCCGCTATTCCGAGGGTGAGCGGGCCAACGTCCGCTGCTACGGCGCCGACGATGTCCGGGAGGGCGTGGCCATCATGCACCATGAGGGCGTGGACGTGTCCATCACCGGCAACTCCACCAACCCCACCCG
>CAVKFX010000032.1:0-7002 GCA_963655625.1 uncultured Eubacteriales bacterium
CGGCCATGCGCAGAACGATGCCGACGATGGCGACGAGCCCCGTCAGAGTGGCGGTGCTTAAAAGATCTACCCAGCCGCTGCCGCCGGAGAGATCGGACAGGCACAGGATCCACCCGGTGACGCTGGTGCCGAGAATAGCGCCCATGACCACGCCAATGGCCTGCTTCACCTGCATCATGCCGGAGTTGACGAAGCCCACCACCATCACCGACGTGGCGGAGGACGACTGGATCACGGCGGTGACGCCGGTGCCCAGCAAAACGCCCTTGAGCGGTGTGCTGCTGAGACGATAGAGTACCAGCTCCAGCTTGTTGCCGGCGACTTTTTTCAGACCGTCTCCCATCAGGCTCATGCCGAACAGGAACAGCGCCACGCCGCCCAGCAGGGTTATGACATCGGATACACCCATCCGCTTATCCCTCCCATTAACATTCCTAATTTAATAGTATACAAAATTTGTGGAACATTGTCGATAGCAATTTAAGAAAACCGGTAAAAATCGCAAAAAGAATTGGCCAAAAATTTCAGAGAAAAAACGCAGAATTTAAGATAGATTTTACAGAAAGCGGATTTTCTTTTTAATACGGATGCGGTATAATCAGTCTGAAAGAAGGTGGAATGGATGATCTATCTGCTGGAGGATGACGACAGCATCCGTAAACTGGTGATTTATGCCCTGCAGAGCCAGGGGTATGAAGCGGCGGGCTTTGAAAGGCCGTCGGAGTTTTGGCATGCCATGGGTCGGCAGCTGCCGGAGGAGGATGGGTTGTCCGTGCTGAAGAAGCTGCGCTCCGCCACGGCCACCGCGGCTATCCCGGTGATCATGCTCACGGCCAAGAATACGGAGTTTGACCGGGTGACGGGGCTGGACTGCGGGGCGGACGACTTTGTCTCCAAGCCCTTCGGCATGATGGAGCTGCTGGCCCGGGTGCGCGCGGTGCTGCGCCGCACGGAGAAGAAGCCCCAGGAGCAGCAATGGCAGGTGGGCCCGCTGCGGGTGTATCCCCTGCGCCGGCAGGTGCAGGTAAACGGCCGGGAGGTCATGCTGACCTATAAGGAGTTTGAGATCCTCGCCCTGCTTTTGCAGGAGCAGGGCCGCGTCCTGACCCGTGACACACTCATGGACCGGGTCTGGGGCCTGGAGGCCGAGCGGGAAAACCGCACATTGGATGTGCATATCCGCACTCTGCGGCAGAAGCTGGGAGAGGCCGGCGGCCTCATCGAGACCGTCCGGGGCGTCGGCTATAAGCTGGGAGGGCAGGCATGACCGGTAAGATCATCCGCAGCCTGTTTTCCCTGGCGCTGCTGGTGCTGGTCATCGGCGCGGCGCTGTTTTCCGGGATCCTCTACGGCTATTATGAAAAGCAGTCCTTTGCCTCCCTTTCCCAGGAGGCGGAGCAGCTGCAGCAGACGCTGGAATATATTTCCCCCGAGCAGATGCGCTCCGCAGACCGCATTACTCTCATCTCCTCCGATGGGACCGTACTCTATGACAGTGTAGCCAGGGCCGATGCCATGGAGAACCATCTGGGCCGGGAGGAGGTAGCCCAGGCACTGCGGAACGGAACGGGCAAGAGCAGCCATTACTCCAGCACCGTGCTGAAAAAGAATCTGTATTACGCCCTCCGGCTGGAGGACGGCAGCGTTCTGCGCCTGAGCCGGGAGCAGAGCAGCCTGGGGGCTATGCTGCTGAATATGGCATGGCCCATTGCTGCTACGGTGGCGGGGCTTTTGCTGCTGGCGGCGGGCCTATCCGTCCGCCTGGCCCGGCAGATCACCCAGCCTATCAATGCCATTTCCCCGGATGATCCTCAGGATGTGTATCCGGAGCTGCAGCCCCTGACCCAGCGCCTGCGTCAGCAGCGGGAGACCATTCGCAATCAGATGGACGAATTGAGCCGCCGTATGCGGGAATTCTCAGCCATGACGGAGAATATGAGTGAGGGATTTCTGCTCATTGACCTCCGGGGCCGTGTGCTGACGGAGAACCACAGCGCGGCCACGCTGCTGCCCACGGATGCGGATAATATTGCCAAATGCAGCCAAAAGGAGCTGTGCCAGGCGGCGCAGCAGGCATTGTCCGGCCAGCGGTGTGAGCGGCTGTTGCAGCAGGGGGAGCGGACGTTGTCCGTCATTGCAAGCCCCGTGCTGGCGTCCGGCCAGGTCACCGGCGCCGTGGTGCTGACTCTGGACGTGACAGAGCGTGAGCAACGGGAAAAGCTCCGCCGTGAGTTTTCCGCCAACGTCTCCCACGAGCTGAAAACGCCCCTGACCTCCATCTCCGGTTTTGCCGAGCTAATGAGCCAGGGCCTTGTGCCGCCGGACAAGGTGCGGGAGTTCAGCCGGGACATCCAAAAGGAGTGTGTGCGGCTTACGAATTTGGTGGAGGACATCATCGATCTGTCCCGCCTGGAGGAGGGCGGCGGCGATATGTCATGGGAAGGCGTTGACCTTTACCCCCTTTGCGATGAAGTACTCCAGAGCCTGGAGCCGGTGGCAAAACGGCAGACCGTCACGCTGCGCCTGGCAGGGGAGAGCCGGATAGTCCGCGGCGTACACCAGGTACTCCACGAGATGGTCTATAACCTCTGCGACAATGCCATCAAGTATAACCGTCCCGGCGGCAGCGTCACCGTAACGGTGGCGCAGAGTGGGGGAAGAACGTCCGTCACCGTGGCCGATACCGGCATCGGCATCCCCTATGAGGATCAGAGTCGGGTATTCGAGCGGTTTTACCGGGTGGATAAGAGCCATAGCCGTGCCATCGGCGGCACAGGGCTGGGCCTATCCATCGTGAAGCACGCGGCGGCCCTGCACGGTGCGGAGATAAAGCTGCAGAGCCAGCCCGAGGATGGAACGGTTATCACGGTACTCTTTCCCGGGGAATGACAGAAAATTTACAGGGCTTTAAGAGGGCTTTCCTTGCGGAAGCCCTCTTTTTTCATAATTTAATATGGATTTAACTTTTCTCCGGTTTCGGATTTAATATGGGACAGATATGCTAATAATAGGTAAAAGGCAAGAAAACGAAAGAGGAGAGAGATTCATGACATTTTTTGATTTCTTAACATTGATCGGCGGATTGAGCCTGTTTCTGTTTGGCATGAACCTCATGGGCGACGCCTTGGAAAAGCGCGCGGGCAACGGGCTGAAAAACCTGTTGGGCAAGCTCACCGGCAGCAAGGCGGCGGGCTTTCTCACCGGCGTGGGCATCACGGCGGTGATCCAGTCGTCGTCCGCCACCACGGTGATGGTGGTGGGCTTTGTAAACTCCGGCCTTATGGCCCTGCGCCAGGCCATTTATGTCATCATGGGCGCCAACGTAGGTACCACCGTAACGGCATGGATCCTGAGCCTTTCGGGCATCCAGAGCGACAGCTTTTTCATGCAGCTCCTCAAGCCTACATCCTTCACGCCTGTTTTGGCCCTGATCGGCGTGGTGCTGTATATGATGGGTAAGAGCGGCAAGAAGAAGGATACAGGTCTGATCCTTCTGGGCTTTGCCACATTGATGTTCGGCATGGATACCATGAGCGGAGCCGTGGCGGGGCTGAAGGATATGGAGAGCTTCCGGGAACTGCTCCTGCTGTTCACCAATCCCATTTTGGGCGTACTGGCCGGCGCTGTGCTCACGGCCATCATCCAGTCCTCCTCGGCCTCCGTGGGCATCCTGCAGGCCGTGTCTTCTACAGGCCAAATCACCTTTGGCGCGGCTATCCCCATCATCATGGGCCAGAACATCGGCACCTGCGTCACGGCCCTGCTTTCCTCCATCGGTACCAACCGCAACGCCCGCCGGGCGGCGGTGGTGCATCTGTCCTTCAATATCATCGGCACGGTGGTATGGCTGACGGTGTTTGAGGTGGTACGGGCCTTGGTAAATATCCCCCTGCTGTCGGGCAGCATCGATCAGCTGGGCATCGCCATTGTCCACTCCGTATTCAATATCCTCTGCACGGCGCTGCTGCTGCCCATGACGGGCCTGCTGGAGAAGCTGGCCTGCCGTATCATCCCCGACCATGCTGGCAGCGACAGCATCCCCGAGCTGGACGAGCGTCTCATGGCCACCCCGGCGGTGGCCATGGAGCGGTGCCATGAGATCACCATGAACATGGGCTTCACCTCGGTCCGTGCTACCCGGAATGCCATGCATGAGCTGAAAAATCATGATGAAAAGCGCGCCGAGAGCATCCGGGAGGATGAGCAGACCGCCGACCGCTATGAGGATGAACTGGGCACCTACCTGGTGAAGCTGTCCGGCTGTCATTTGAGCGATCAGGACCGGGTGGAGGCGGCGGAGCTGCTGCATATGATCGGCGATTTCGAGCGCATCAGCGACCATGCGGTGAATATTCTGGAGTCCACAGAGGAGCTTCGCGGCAAGGGAATCTCCTTTACACAGACAGCTATGGAAGAAATGAGCAAGATGTTCGGCGCGGTGGACGAGATCATGGACCTGGCCCTCACGTCCTTCATCCACGGAGACCTATCCGCCGCCAAGGAGGTGGAGCCCCTGGAGCAGGTGGTGGACACCCTGAAGGAGCAGCTCCGCTCCCGGCATATCCTGCGCCTGCAGGAGGGCAAGTGCAGCATGGAGGCGGGCTTTGTTTGGGCGGACCTGCTGACGGATCTGGAGCGCATTGCCGACCACTGCTCCAACATCGCCGGCTGCGTGGTGCAGATGCAGAAGAGCCGCCTGGACATCCACGGGTATCTGGACGGCATCCGCAGCGGCAGCGAGGAGTATCGCCAGCGGTACGACTACTACGCCCGGAAATATGCCTTGGTATGAGTCTTGTAAACCCCCGAAAAAACGTGTATAATATGCGTATACTAAAGTTAGGAGCCAATATCCCATGCTGAAGCATTGCTTGATCGTGTTCGGAGTGTCCATGGTGCCGCTGATAGAGCTGCGCGGTGCGATCCCCTATGGCATCGCCTTTGGCTTGCCTCTGTGGCAGACCTACTGCATCGCCATCGTGGGCAACATGCTGCCTGTGCCCATTATCTATTTCTTCGCCCGCAAAGTCCTGGTCTGGGGCTGCGACAAGAGGTATATCGGTAAGTTTTTTACCTGGTGCCTGCAAAAGGGCGAAAGGGGCGGCCAAAAGCTCCAGGAAAAGGCGGGCCGGGGCCTGTTTTGGGCGCTGCTGCTGTTCGTGGGCATCCCGCTGCCCGGTACCGGCGCCTGGACCGGGACGCTGGCGGCCAGCATTTTAGACATGGACTTTAAGAAGAGCGTGTTGGCCTGCATGGGCGGCGTGCTGCTGGCGGGGATCATCATGGGCGGCCTGTCCCTTTTGGGCGTGGGCATCTTCACGGCGGCTGCGGCTTGACTGAAACAAGAGGAGGACTGCATATGACATACACCTATCAGCCTCGGGGCGTTTGCTCCCGAAAGATGACCGTAGAGCTGCAGGACGGCATCATCCGCGATGTGCGGGTGGAGGGCGGCTGCAATGGAAATCTGCAGGGCATTTCCCGCCTGGTTATCGGGATGCCCGCCCGGGAAGCCATTGAGCGGATGAAGGGCATCCGCTGCGGCGGCAAGCCCAGTTCCTGCCCGGACCAGCTGGCCATCGCTTTAGAGCAGGCCCTGGCAAAAGGCGAATAAGCAAACAAGACATCAGAAGCCGCGGAGAAACCTCCGCGGTTTTTTGCTGGCAAATACTTCGTTTTTTGCCAAAGGGATCGCAATGCTTTGCCGCAAGATTTACCAGGCTTTTTTATCGGCTGTTGTGCATTTTTATTGCTTATGGTATACTACCATCGGTCAACAAGGGCAAACACGCCCTTGTTGACCGATGGTACCATAAGATATTTCTGCAAATGAGGTTACGATATGGAACGCACACAGTTACAGGAAAATAAACGGGACCTGGCGGTGCTGGTGGGCCTGCGCTCCCCGGTCCTCCGGGAGGACAGCACCGACGAGGAGAGCCTGGAGGAGCTCTCCGCCCTGGTGGAGACCGCTGGGGGCCAGGTGGTGGGCAGCATTCTCCAGAGCCGGGAAAAGCCCGACCCCCACAGCTTCATCGGCGAGGGCAAGGTGGAGGAGGTCAAGACTATGGTGACTCTGGAAAATGCCACCCTGGTCATCTTCGATAACGACCTGTCCCCGTCTCAGATTCGCGTACTCACGGAGCTTTTAGGCGTGCAGGTCATCGACCGCAGCGGCCTCATTTTGGATATTTTTGCCCAGCGGGCCAAGACTAAGGAGGGCTGCCTCCAGGTGGAGCTGGCCCAGTATCAGTATCTGCTGCCCAGGCTGATCGGTATGTGGACGCATCTGGAGCGCCAGGCGGGCACCAGCGGCAAGGGGCCTATCGGCTCCAAGGGCCCGGGCGAGACCCAGCTGGAGACGGACCGCCGCCACATCCACCGTAAGATCGACAAGCTCAAGGAGGAGCTGGAGGAGGTGCGCCGGGTCCGCGGTACCCAGCGCCAGCGCCGCATGAAAAACGAGATTCCCGTGGTGGCCATCGTGGGCTATACCAATGCCGGCAAATCCACCCTCCTAAACGCCATTACCGGCGCGGGCATCCCCGCCAACAACCGCCTTTTCGACACCCTGGACACCACCACCCGCCTCCTCACCGTCAGCGATACCTTGGATGTGGTCATCTCCGACACCGTGGGATTCATCCGTAAGCTGCCCCACCAGCTGGTGGAGGCCTTCAAGGCTACCTTGGAGGAGCTGGAATATGCGGATCTGCTGCTCCATGTCATCGATCTATCCAATCCCCAGTGGGCTCAGCAGGCTCAGGTAGTGGACGACCTGATTCGTGAGCTGAAGGCGGATCACATTCCCTGCCTGCGAGTGTATAACAAGTGCGACCTGGCCTTTTCCGACGCCCTGCCCCGGGAGGAGGACAGCGTCTATATCTCCGCCAAAACCGGCGAGGGCATCGACCGGCTTTTGCAGGCTGTGGATGAAAAGCTGGACAAGGGCACCCGCCGGGTGACCATCCACCTGCCCTACGACAAGGCGGGCCTTTTGGA
>CAVKFX010000033.1:0-9480 GCA_963655625.1 uncultured Eubacteriales bacterium
TTGGCCAGCAGGGTCTTGCCGGTGCCCGGAGGGCCCACCAGCAGCACGCCCTTGGGGATGTGTGCGCCCAGCTGCAGATATTTATCCGGATCCCGCAGGAACTCCACGATCTCCTGCAGCTCCTCCTTTTCCTCGTCGGCCCCGGCCACCTGGTCAAAGGTCACCCGGTCCTCGCCCCGGCCGGGCATCTGCACCCGGGCCTGGCCGAATTTGGCCATCTTGTCCTGGGCCGCGGCGCCGCCGCCGCTCATGCGGCCCATGAGCCGCACGATCAGCAGAAAGCCCAGTATGCCCATCACATAGGGCAGCAGCGTCGTCACCCAGTTGGTGGCGTGTATGAAATCCTGCTGCTGCACGGTGCCGCTCTGCACCTGCTGCTGGATCAGGCCGTCCATATCGCTGTAAAAGGTCTCCACGCTGCCGATGGTGCAGGAGGCCAGGGTGCCGTCCTGCAGCTTGGCCTTGAGCATATCTCCGGTGATGGTGAAGGACTGCACCTTCTCCTCCCGGAAATAGCGGCACATGTCGCTGTATGCAACGGTGCCGGAGCCGTTCATGCCCCGGGCCAGTATAAATACGCACACCACCAGCAGCAACAGCAGCAGGCTGCCGGGGCGTATCTTTCTTTTCTCAGTCACAGACCCACCTCCTTTTATGAAACCACCCGAATGCCCCGCCAGCTGTTCCCCTTCAGGAAGGATATGCACACCAGCACATGGGAGCGCACTTTATCCACCGGAATATATGGGTTTTCCCACAGGCGTGCGTCCTGTGAGTTGGTGCGGTTGTCGCCCAAAAAGAACAGGCATCCCTCCGGCACCACATACTCCTCCCGGTTGCCCACGGCGGTGACGCCCTGCCGGGGCAGATAGGATTCATCCAGCTTTTCGCCGTTGATATACACATAGCCGTTTTTTATGGTCACCGTGTCCCCGGGCAGGCCGATGACCCGCTTGACCAGGAGCTTGCCCAGTTCATCGCTCCGGAAGGTCACCACGTCCCCCCGCTGGGGCGTGGGATCGGCCAGCACATAGGGCAATTGCCACGACAGCAGCAGGGATCTGGTGGGCAGAGTATCCTCCATGGAGCCGCTGGGCACCCAGGCGATCTGCAGGATCACCTTGAGCAGCACCAGCATCACCGCCACGGTGATAGGCGCGAAGCCGTAATCTCTCCACAGCCTGCGCGCCGTGCTCTCCTTCTGCAGGCGGCGGCCCGGATAGCGGACGACGGAGCCCTGATCCGGAGTCCGGGGTTCTGCCGGCTGCAGTCCGTCCTTATTCTCGTCCATGCGCTCCTCCTTTCCCGGCTCTCGTCCCCGTGGACTCACTTGCTGTAGACCTCGGGCTTCAGCACACCGATATAGGGCATATTCCGGTACTGCTGGCAGTAGTCCAGGCCGAAGCCCACCACGAACTCATCCGGCACCTCAAAGCCGGCCAGGTCGGGGGTAATGGGCTTTTCCCGGCGGGAGGGCTTATCCAGCAGCGTGACGATGGTGATGGACTTTGCGCCCTTGGCCTTCAGATAGCCCTCCAGGAAGTACAGGGTGTTGCCGGAGTCCAGGATATCCTCCACCACGATGATGTCCCGGCCGGTAATATCCCGCTGCAGATCCCGGGTGATCTCCACCACACCGGAGCTCTTGGTAGCGTTTTTGTAGGAGGACACACTGATGAACTCCACCTCGCTCTTGAGCTGGGTGGCCCGCACCAGGTCCGCCATGAACATGAAGCAGCCGTTGAGCACGCCCACAAACATGGGATCCCTGTCCTTGAACCGGTCAAATAGCTCATCACCCATCTCCTGGATGCGAGCGTGAATCTGCTCCTCAGACAGCAGCACCTTCAAAATGTCCTGATTCATGTTGCTTTTAGCCATTGCTATATCCTCCTGCAATTTCTCTCTTGATCTGAATAATTATGCTCTCGCCATCGGTTTCCCGGGGCCGAAATTCCTCGTCCACTCCCAGCGGCCATACCGCCGCCAGGCTCTCACCCACATAAAACGCAGGCAGCGTATCCCGCTGGCCGGGTTCTATTCCTCTGTCCGCGCACAGCCGCTTCACGCTGCGCCGGCCCCGGCTGCCCGGGAGCTTCAGCCCATCTCCGGCCCGGCATGTCCGCACAAAAAGCGGGCGCTCCATTACATCGCGCCCCAGGGCCATCTCATTTGTCCCGGGCAAATAGTCCCGGCCCTCCATCCGGCAGGTGACGGTAAATTCCCCCCACCGGTTCGTCCCCAGGCTCAGCACCGCTCCCGGCGGCGCCTTCTCCGCCGTCTCCAGGATAAATTTCTCTCCCCGGCACACGGCTGTCAGACCGCCGGGCAGGGAAATGCTCCCGCCGCAGCCGTGGAGCAGTGCCTCCATGGCTTCGTAGTGTACCGCACCAAAATCCTTCCGGCCTGCCTGTGTGCGCTCCGTCAGTGCCCGCAGGACCCGCATCCGCAGGGCGCAGGGCAGCCTCAGCAGGCTCTCCCGGTCCAGCTCTGCCCCATCCGGGGGCAGGATCGCGTCCGCCTGGGTCTGCCAGTACTCCTCCTCCCGCCGCAGGATCTCCGCCGTTCGGCAGATGCTCCCCTCCGCGCCGGGATACAGCTCCTTCAGCAGCGGCATGATGTTCAGCCTCAGCCGGTTCCGGGTCATGCTTCGGTCGCTGTTGGTCTCATCCTCAACATGGGGAATCCCGTTTTCCTCCAAATATTCCTCGATCTCCCGTCGGGACGTCTCCAGCAGGGGGCGGATGATGTTCCCCCGCACCGGGGGAATACCCGCCAGGCCCTGGGGGCCCGTGCCCCGCAGCAGGTTCAGCAGCACCGTCTCCGCCTGGTCGGCGGCGTGATGGGCCGTGGCAATGCGGTCCGCCCGGGTCAGCTCCGCTGCCCGGCGGAAGGTCTCATACCGCAGCCGCCGCCCGGCCTCCTCGATGCCAACGCCCCACAGCTTTGCCTTCTCCGGCACGCTGACCCGCTCCGTCACGCAGGGGATGCGCCGCTCCCGGCAGAAGTTCTGCACAAACAGCTCATCCCGCCGGGCCGTATCCCGCTGGCCGTGGTTCATGTGTACGGCGGCCACGGAGAAATTCTCCCTCTGTCCCAGCTGCCACAGGTAGTGCAGCAGACACATGGAGTCCCGTCCGCCGCTGACGGCGCACAGGATGCGTCCGCCCGGCTGCGGCAGCATATCCCACTGCCGCATAAACGGCAGCAGGTCCAGGTCTTTATTCCTCATAGCGGTTTTCCAGGGTGCTGAAGGCGGTGTAATCCGGCATCCAGCGCAGCTCCACCTTGCCGGTCTCTCCGTGGCGGTTCTTAGCCACGATGCACTCGGCTATGTTCCGCTTTTCGGAGTCCTCATTATAATAGTCGTCCCGGTACAGGAACATGACGATGTCCGCGTCCTGCTCGATGGCGCCGGACTCACGCAGGTCCGACAGCATGGGCCGCTTATCCTCCCGCTTTTCGTTGGCGCGGGACAGCTGGGACAGGCACAGCACCGGCACCTGCAATTCTTTGGCCATGATCTTCAGCATCCGGGAAATATCCGCCACCGCCTGCTGGCGGTTCTCGCCGCTGTAGCCCTTGCCCCCGGCGGAGGTCATCAGCTGCAGATAGTCGATGACCACCAGGCCCAGGTTTTCTAAGCGGCGGCACTTGGCGTTCATGTCCGCTACGGTGAGCAGGGGGTTGTCGTCGATGCGGATGTTGGTCTGGTTGAGCACGGAGGCCGCCTGGGCGATCTTCTCCCAGTCACTCTCCCGGAGGTTGCCGGTAGAAAGGCGGGTGTTTTCAATGAGCCCTTCGTTGGCTAAAAGCCTTGTCACCAGCTGCTCCTTGGACATTTCCAGGGAGAAGATGGCCACCGTCTTGCCGGAGGACTTGGCCGCCGACAGAGCCACGTTCAGGGCCATACTGGTCTTGCCCATGCCGGGCCGGGCCGCCAGCAGCAGCAGGTCCGACTTGTTCAGGCCGTTGATCTTCCTGTCCACCGCGGACAGGCCCGTGGACAGGCCCGGCGGCTCGCTGCCGGCGGTGAGCTTGGCCAGCTGCTCCATAACATCGTTGAGTACGGCGCCCACGGCAGCCATTTCCTGGCTGCCCCGGCCCTGGCGGATGGCGTAGATCTTCTGCTCCGCCGCCGTAAGCATGTCGCCGGCGGTGCCCACGCCCTCCTGCACCATGGCGCTGATGTCTCCCGCCGCCTTGGCCATGGCCCGCAGCAGGGCCTTATCCCGGATGATACCCGCGTACTCCATCACGTTGGCGGAGGTAGGGGTCACCTCCATGAGCTGGAGGAGATAGGCCCGGGTATCGTCCCGGTATACGCCGTTTTTTTCCATTTCCCGGGCCACGGTCACGCCGTCAATGGGCCGGGAATAGATGAACATGGAATAAATGGTCTCGAAGATTTCCCGGTTCTGCTGCAGGTAGAAGTCCTGGGGCCGGAGCTTATCCATCACGTCCTTGATGCAGTCCGCATCAATGAGCATGGACCCCAGCACCGCCTGCTCCGCCTCCGGAGAATGGGGCATGGCCCGGCTCAGCAGCTCATCCATAGGCATAGGGGAAACCTCCTTTCCGTTTGATACTTCCTCTTATTTTTCCTCCGTCACGATGACGTACACCGTGCCGCTGATCTCAAAGCCCAGCTTAGCCTTCACCTGATAGCTGCCGAAGCTCTTGATGGGCTCATCCAGCACCAGCTTCTTGCTGTCGATGTCCACGCCATGCTGCTCCTTCAGAGCGGCGGCGATCTCCCGGGCCGTCACGGCGCCGAAGAGCTTGCCGCCCTCGCCGCCCTTAGAGGCCACCTTCACCTGCAGGCCCTTGAGCTTTTCTGCGATCTCTGTGGCGGCGGCCTTGGCCTCCGCATCGGCCTTGGCCTTGGCCTTCTCCTGCAGGCGCATGGTGTTCATGGCGTCCGCCGTGGCCGGCACGGCCAGTCCCTTGGGCAGCAGGAAGTTCCGTGCATAGCCCTCGGCCACCTCGATCATCTGGCCCTTCTTACCCTTGCCTCTCACATCGGCTTTCAGAATAACTTTCATTTATTTGGTTCCTCCTTGGTTGGGTTTGTCAAAATATTTGTCAATGGCCTCCTGGAGCTTCCGGCGCACCTGCTCCACCGTCACGCCGGGCAGCTGTCCGCCGGCGCTGGTGGAGTTGCCGCCGCCGCCCAGGGCCTCTACAATGACCTGCACATTCACTTCACCCAGGGACCGGGCAGAGATATACACGCCGTCATCCTTGGGATAGAACACGAAGGACGCCTGCACGCCGCTGAGGGTCAGCAGCTCATCGGCGGCCTTGGCAGCCGTCACCCGCTCACAGGGCTCGTCAATGGCGGCGATGGCCAGATCCTCTCGATAAAGCTCCGCCCGCCGTATGATAGCGTAGCGGTCGATCATGGACTCCAGGTCGCTCTGGAACATCCGCTGCACGTCCTGGGTGTCGGCCCCGGCCCGGCGCAGATACGCCGCCGCCTCAAAGGTGCGGCCCCCGGTGCGGTTGGTAAAGTTCTTGGTGTCCAGCACGATGCCCGCCAGCAGGGCCTCCGCCTCGGTCTTCAGCAGGTCGCCGGTCTCCAGCAAATACCCCAGCAGCTCCGTCACCAGCTCGCTGGCGGAGGAGGCGTAGGGCTCGTGGAAGTTCAGGGCCATTTTCTCAATGTAGCTGCTGCCCCGGCGGTGGTGGTCGATAACGGCCACCCGGTTGCACGCCTCCAGCAGCGGCTCGGACTCCACGCTCTCCGGGCGGTTGGTGTCCACCACCACCAGGAGCGTGTCCGGCTGCACCCGCAAAAAGGCGTCCCCGCCGCCGATAAACACATCCTTGTATTCCGGCAGGGCCCGGAGCTTTCGCAGCATGGGCCCCACGGAGTTATTTTCCACGTCCAGCACGATCCGGGCATTCTTGCCCCGCTTGCGGGCGATGGCGCATATGCCCGCCGCGGCGCCCAGGGTGTCCATATCGGCGTACTGGTGGCCCATGACGTACACATGCTCCGTGTCGTCCATCAGGTCGCCCAAGGCGTTGGCCATAACCCGGGACTTCACCTTGGTGCGCTTTTCCGTGGTCTTGGCCCGGCCGCCGTAGAATTCGAAATTCATCCGGTCCTTCACCACGGCCTGGTCGCCGCCCCGGCTCAGGGCCATCTCCAGGGCAAGGCCGGCGTTTTTATACAGGGCCTCAAAGCCCGCCGCCTCCCGGCCCACGCCGATAGAGAGCGTGGCGTATACCCCCTCGCCCGCCTGCACCGTGCGCACATCGTCCAGGATGGAAAAGCGCCCGGCGGCGAATTTTTCATATCGCGCCTCGTCCAGGACCATCAGATAGCGGTCCCGGTCGGATTTCATCAGCAGCGCGCCGCTCCCGCCCCGCCACTGGTCCATTTTCTCCTCCACGGCCGCCCGCACGGCGGATCGTTTCCCCTCCGGGCAGGCGCTCATGAGGTCCTCATAGTTGTCGATCATAATGATGGCCACCACAGGCCGCGTCTCTGCCAGGGTCGTGCGCATGTGTTCCAGGTCCGTCACGTCCATCCAGTAGGTGGTGGCCAGCACGCCCATATGCCCCGTTCCCTCGGGCCGGGACAGGCAGCCGAACACCCGGTAGCGCCGTCCGTTCCAGGTGAACAGCCCCGGGTATTCCGGTTTTCCCTCCAGGATCCAGTGGGTCTCGAAGCCATCCGCCACGTCCCGCACCCGGGACTCGAAAATATCCTTGCCCACACCCGGCAGATCCGTGAACAGGTCGTTGGCCCAAAGCACGTCGTCGCTCTCCGGGTTAAAGACCATCATGGGCATGGGGGCAAAGAGCATGTTGCTGTTTTTGGCGGTGTCGGCGCCCCCGGCGATGCGCTCCACATACTGGTGCAGCTGCTGCTGCACCACCTTACTCCGCCGGCGGCTGATGTACCACACCGCCAAGGCGGCGGCCGCTTCGCCGATGGCCAGGGGGAGGGATACCTTCGCCGTCACCCCTGCAAACAGGAGCAGCAGCAGGATATATGCCAGCGTATTGGTGCGCACAAGCTTTCGGATCCTCTCGTTCATAGGCTGCCCTCCCTTGTCGTATGCAGATAGTGACCCAGTTTGCTGATTTTACATTATACCATATTCCCCCGGGGGGTACAAGCGTTTCTTTCCCCCTGTAGGCCACTTTTTTCCGCCCTGTCGAAGGGCGCGGAAACCCGGCGCACAGTTGGGGGTATACAAATGAGAATAAATGTGCTATACTATGAAATAATTAGGGGGAAATCTTCCCCTATCCTGTCATTGCGAGACCAGTGCGCACACTGGTCGTGGCAATCCGTAACCCCGCACGCCAGGTTCTTGTTGTGCGTCCGTAGAGGCCGATGCACACATCGGCCCGAACCGGGCTTGCGCCGCGCTCCTTGTAACGTGTCATTGCGAAACCAGTGACCGACGTCACTGGTTGTATTCGTATCTTTTCGCGGGCAATGTGGATGCCGCGATGCGATAAACGGGGCTAATCCCCCGAAAAAATCATACTACGGTCACGGTCAGGCGGTCCTCCGCCGCCGCGCAGGGCGATGCAGGGCCCGGCGCAGGCGGGGCGCCTTTGTTTTGATGCGCATTTTTGCGTTCATTCCGCCCACCGCGGCCCCGGAAGTAAAAAGGAGAATCAATACTTTTATGGCAGAAAAATTAAAAATTATCCCCCTGGGCGGTCTCAATGAGATCGGCAAAAACATGACCGCCTACGAATACGGCGGCGAGATCATCGTGGTGGACTGCGGCATGGCCTTCCCCGGCGACGATATGTACGGCATCGATTGCGTCATTCCCGATGTCAGCTACCTGATTAAGAACCACAGCCGTCTGCGCGGCCTGTTCATCACCCATGGCCATGAGGACCATATCGGGGCCATTCCCTATGTTCTCAAGCAGGTGAATATGCCCATCTACTGCACCCGCTTTACCGCCGGGCTCATCAAGCTGAAGCTTCAGGAGCACCGCCTGCTGGACTCCACCAAGATCATCACTGTGGAGCCGGGCAGCACCGTCCGGGCGGGCAAGTTCCAGGTGGAGTTCATCCATGTGAACCATTCCATAGCCGACTCCGTGGCCTTCGCCATCCACACCCGTATGGGCACCATTGTCCACACCGGCGACTTTAAGATCGACTCCACCCCCATCGATGGGGAGGTCATCGACCTGGCCCGCTTCGGCGCCCTGGGTCACGAGGGAGTCCTGGCCCTGCTGGCGGACTCCACTAATGTGGAGCGCCCGGGCTACACCATGAGCGAGCGGGCCGTGGGCAAGACCTTCGTCCGGCAGTTTACCGGCTGCAAAAAGCGCATCATCGTCACCACCTTTGCCAGCAATGTCCACCGCATCCAGCAGGTTATTGACGCCGCCCACGCCTGTGGGCGCAAGGTGGCCGTCACCGGCCGCAGCATGGAGAATATCATGAAGGTCTCCACAGAGCTGGGCTATATGAAGGTGCCCAAGGGCACCGTGGTGGATCTGAACCGGCTGAAGAACCTGCCCCCGGAGCAGCAGGTCATCGTCACCACCGGCTCCCAGGGGGAGGAGATGAGCGCCCTGTACCGCATGGCCTTCTCCACCCATAAGCAGATCGACGTGGGCCCCACGGACAAGGTCATCATCTCCGCCTCCGCCATCCCCGGCAACGAGGTCACCGTGGGCCGGGTCATCAACGAGCTGTTCCGCAAGGGCGTGGATGTGGTGTATGACAAGGCCGATATGCTCCATGTCTCCGGCCACGCCTGCCAGGAGGAGCTGAAAATTATCCACGCCCTGACCAAGCCCCGGTTCTTCATCCCCCTCCACGGCGAGCAGCGCATGCTGCAGATCCACAAGCGCGTGGCGGAGTCCATGGGCATGAACCCCAATAACATCGTGGTGGCCGACAACGGCTCCGTCATTGAGATCACCGGCAAGCACATCAAGTGCGAGAGCTCCGTCCCTGCCGGGGAGGTGTTTGTGGATGGCTCCGGCGTGGGCGAGGTAGGGGCCGTGGTCCTCAACGACCGCCGGCTCCTGGCCGAGGACGGCATGGTGGTGGTGGTCCTCTCCATGTCCTCTCACGACCACCAGCTGCTCTGCCCGCCGGAGATCGTCACCCGTGGCTTCGTATATGTGAAGGAGTCCGAGGAGCTGCTGCATCAGCTCCGGGACGTGGCCCAAAAGACGGTAGACGCCATGTCCGCCCGAAAGCGCCGGGACGATGGCGAGGTCTCCCGGGCTGTCCGCAGCGCCGTGAGCAGCTATCTCTATAAGCACACCAAGCGCAGCCCCATGGTCATTCCCATGGTGACGAAGCTGTAAAAACAGGAGCCCATATAAAACCCAAAGGTCTATCCTGAATCCAAAATTCAGGATAGACCTTTTTTACGCTCTTCATCACCCCACAAGCATCCTCCGTAGGGGCCGATGGCCCTGTTGCGGTGCCCAAAATTTCTGCGCTGCCTTACGGCGGACGCTGGAAATTTTG
>CAVKFX010000034.1:0-14469 GCA_963655625.1 uncultured Eubacteriales bacterium
CCATGCCCAGGGCCAGCACCATCTGGCTCTTCCACAGGGGGATGGTGTTCACCAGGGAGGACTGGATCTTCTCCACCATCTGGGTGTCGTTATTTTGCAGCAGGCGGGTCTGGGGGCCCATCTGCACGGAGATCATCCTCGTCAGCTCCAGGTCGTGGAGCTTCTTTTCAAAGCGGTTGCACAGGTTCACCATGTCGTTGTAGGCCTGGGCGTCCTCGGCCAGGCCGGTCTTCTCCGCCTTGACGCGCAGCTCCTCCAGCTCGCCGGCGCGGACCTCCTCCAGCCGCTTCTTGCCGGCCAGGATATACATGGTCAGTTCCTTGTAGTACTTCAGGTTCAGCTCATACATCTGATCGAACATGGCGATGTCCTTCATCAGCGTGATCTGATGCTGCTCCAAAGACTGGGCAATGCGGTCCACATTGGCCTCCACCTTGCCGTACTGGGCCTTCATGCTCTCCAGCCTGTTGCCGGCCTTTTGGAACAGGCCCGCCAGGCCCTTCTTCTCCTCGCCGGCGCCGAAGCCCTTCAGCTGCACCACCAGCTCGCTGAGATCGGCGCCCACCTCGCCCAGGTCCTTGCTGCGCACATTGCTCAGGGCGTTCTCGGAAAAGCCCGCCACGCTCTTCTGGGCGGCGGCACCGTACTGCAGGACCAGGTTGGTATCCTTAATGTCGATCTTCTTGGAAAACTCCTCCACGGCCTTCTTCTCCTGCTCGGTGAGGAGCTTATCATCCAGCTGCACCGGCTCCACGGGCTTTTCCTGCGGGGCCTCGGCCACAGCCGCGGGATCCAGGGTCAGCTCGGGGACGGCGGGCTCGGTCTCCGTGGGGTTCAGGGTCAGTTCGGGGGTCATATTCTCGCTCATAGTTTATTCCTCTCTTTCTTATAGTTCCAGTTGGATGCCGCCGTCGGACGGCTCCTCATTGTCTTTCGGTTTTTCCTGCTGCACGGTGCTGTGTACCGCGTCCTCCTTCAGTCCCTCCCGGGCCATCATGTTCTCCAGCACGGTGATGTCCGTGGAGATGTCCAGCGCTTCCGCGCCGAACAGGGCGTCCAGCTGCTTTTCAAAGGCAGTAACGATAGTACCCATGATATTCTCTACCCGCTCCATGGTGGCCCCGATGTTGCCGCCGGAAACGCCCTGGGCGCCCATGCGGTCATAGGCGTTGAGCAGCTTCAACGTGGTGGGCAGGTAGTAATTCATAAACTTACGGATCTGAGGCAGCTTTTCGGGTGTTTGCTGCACCTGGTCGAAGATCTTGCCCGATAGCTCCTCCAGCTTGCGAATCTGGCCGCTGATGACCTCGTCCTTTATATTGTCGTCCAGCCGGCGCATTTCCTTCAGTGCCAGCTGGCCATCGGCGATCATCTTGTCCAGCTCCCCGTTGCCGGTGCGGACAGGCTCCGGCTCCACCTCGATCTCCTCCTTCACATCTTTGAACAAGCAGCGGCCGACAAAATACGCCGCCAGGGACACCGCCGCCGCAATAACAAAATGCCCCACCCGATACAGCGGAAGCACCAGAGCGTAAACGCCCCAGGCCGCCGCCGCGATGTAAATGGGCGCGGCAGACTTATGCACGATCACTTTTTTCATGGCTTTGCCTCCCCCGTTTGGGCTGATTGCTTATATTATACAGTATTCCCCCGGCGGGGTCAAGAAAAAACGGGCGGCCTTTAACCGCCCGAAAGAGTCATGGGGTAAATTTCGCAATTTAATTTCCCGGCTCCTGTCAGCCGATGCCCCTCGTCCCCGTCAGAGGATCGACAAACACCGCCAGATCCGGCGCCCGGAAGGTAAACAGCAGGAACAGCGCCCACACTCCCAGCAGTACCGGCAGGCCCAGCACCGTCCAGCCTGCGCCGCTGAGCCGCCGCCGCTTCTGCAATGCCCAGCTCACCCAAAAGGCCAGCAGCACCGCCACCTGGAAAATGAGGATGTCCACGATCATATTCCCCTGTCCCACAATGCCCTTGTAGCCGTAAAACAGCAGTGGGATCGCCGCCAGACCCACCAGCAGCCCCGCCGCCCGAGGGCCTGCGATGCCGCCGGAGCGCAGGGCAATATATTCCACCAGGGAAAACAGGATCCACGGCACCGCCAGCAGCTTCATGTGTTCCCAGGTGGACTCATTCACCGCCGAAAACAGCGCGGCCGCCACGCTCTTTCCCGTCCAGTCGTATACAAAATGCAGCAGATTTCCCGCCGCCAGTGTCCATAGCAGGCCGCTGATCTCCCAGGTGCGCCAGCGCGTGTCCTTCATGCCTATGCCTCCTTTGTCATTTTGTATAATTTTACGCATAAAACTCCGGTTTCATACCCCATGTTTTCCGTTGCATTTTGCCGCCGTCGGCGTTACAATAGGCCATATCAAGCGGCAAAGGAGCGAAACAATGGATTACAATGAAATTCTGCAGACGGCCCGCACCTGCATGGGCCCCTACTGCAAGGCCTGCCCCGTGTGCAACGGCCGGGCCTGCGGCAACACCGTCCCCGGTCCCGGTTCCAAGGGCCTGGGCGTGACCTTCCAGCGCAACTACCAGAAGTGGCAGGAGATCTGCGTACAGATGGACACCATCTGCGAAAACCGCCCTGCCGACACCACCTTTGACTTTTTCGGCGCCAAGCTGCGCCTGCCGGTGCTGGCCGCCCCTGTGGGCGCCGTAAAGATGCACTACGGCGACAAATACGATGACATCGCCTACAACGATCTGCTGGTGTCCGCCTGCCGGGATGCCGGCATCCTGGCCTGCACCGGTGACGGCATCGACGCCGGCGTGATGGTGGGCGCTCTCCGGGCTATCAGCCATGCCGGCGGCCTGGGCGTGCCCACGGTGAAGCCCTGGGACAAGGACACCGTGTTTGAAAAGCTGGAGGCCGTGCGCAAAGCCGATCCCGTGGCCGTGGCCATGGATATCGATGCGGCGGGTCTGCCCTTCCTGCAGAACCGCATGCCCCCCGCCGGCAGCAAGACCGTTGCCGAGCTGCGGGAGATCATCGAGTTTGCCAAAAAGCCCTTTATCCTCAAGGGCATCATGACCCCCGCCGGAGCCCGCAAGGCTATGGAGGCCGGCGCGGCCGGCATCGTGGTGTCCAACCACGGCGGCCGGGTGCTGGACCAGTGCCCCGCCACGGCGGAGGTGCTGCCGGGCATCGCCGATGCCGTAGGCGGCCGCATTAAGATTTTTGTGGACGGCGGCATCCGCACGGGTCTGGATGTGTTCAAGGCTCTGGCCCTGGGTGCGGATGGTGTGCTCATCGGCCGTCCCTTCGTCACCATGGTCTATGGCGGCGGTGCCGAGGGCGTGCAGGTTTATGTGAATAAGCTCCAGAGCGAGCTGAAGGACGCCATGCAGATGTGCGGCGTACACAGCCTGGGGGAGATCGGCCGCGACCAGATCTTCCGTCCGTAAAAGAGGCAAAAATATTGAAAAAGGAAGCAGCTCCCGGGCGGGAGCCGCTTCCTTTTTTATGCAGAATATGCTTACCCGAAAAAATCAAACCGCGGGTGGTCCCTGTCCACGAAGCCGGTCTCGATCTCCACATCTGCGCCGAAAAATCTGCGCAGCAGCGTGACGAACTCCTCCGTGGCCGCCCGTACTTCGCCCTCGTTCACGTCGGTGAAGCCGTCGATGGGGTATAGGATGGCCGTGGTCTCCCGGGTGATCTTGCCCCGCTCACTCTGCCGCCAGGTCCACCGCCGGGTGCGCACCTGGCGGCCGGAGGCATAGACGATCTCCCCCTGATCGGGGCTCTCCTCCTCCGTTTCGCCGAAAGCCACAAAGGTATCCCCCGGCCGGGCAGGCCGCACCTCCAGGCCGCCCGCCAGGGAGTCGATGTCGTGGGCGCCGATGGGCAGCCGATGGCCGATGGAGATGGCGTTGCCCAGGTCCACCGCCGCATTGATGCAGGGAAAGCCCTTGCCCTTGGCGATGCGGGTCAGCAGTGCCTCAATGGAGCACAGATATTTATTGGGATTGATGCCCAGGGCACGGAATGCCTCCCGGTAGGGCAGAATGTCCGCCGTCTCCTTGGGTTTTTTGTCCGCGAAATAGGCCTCGCAGTCCCGGATGTTCTTCTGCAGCAGCTCCTCCAGCTCCGGGATGGTCCGGCTATTGTCCAGCCCCCGCACCGCCACAGCGCCAAAGCAGGCCGCAGGCAGCTTTTCAAATACTTCCGGTGCTATCTGATAGTACATACGGCATCCTCCTTATGTTTTTTCTCTATTATAGCTGTTTTAGCGAAAATGTCTACAGCGAAATCGCGGATCCATCTGTCACTTTTTTCGCCGACCACACAAAAAACGCCGCGGCAGAGCCGCGGCGTTTACCTATAACAGCTTATTCTTCCTCGAACTTTACGGCCTTGTCAAACAGCTCCTCCACATCCTTGCCGGGCTTCTTGCTCAGCAGGGAGACCACGATGGCGGCGATCATGCTGGCGGCAAAGGCAGGAATGATCTCATAGATGCCCGTGCCGGACAGGACGGCCAGCCACAGGCCGTCCACAGCCGCGCCCACAATAATGCTGGCTACGGCGCCGGCAAAGGTAAACCGCTTCCAAAACAGGCTCAGCATAATGGCCGGTCCGAAGGCTGCGCCGAACACACCCCAGGCGTTGGACACCAGGGACATGATGCTGCCGGAGTTGGGGTTGGAGGCAATGACCAGCGCCATCACGGAAATGATCAGCACCACGATACGTCCGGCCCACATCATCTCCTTGTCACTGGCCTTGCCCTTGCGGAACACGGGCTTATACACATCGCTGGCAAAGGCGCTGGCAGCCATGAGCAGCTGGGAATCCGCCGTGGACATGGACGCCGCCAGCACCGCCGACAGCAGCAGGCCGGAAATGACGCCCGGGAAGATCTTGCGCACCATGGTGATGAACACCAGGGAGTGGCCGTTGATGCTCTCGTCATAGCCCAGGAACAGACGGCCGATGATGCCCACCGCAGCGGCAAAGATGACGATAAGCACCGTCCAGGTAATGCCGATCTTGGCGGACTTCTTCAGGCTCTTCTGAGATTCCAGAGACATAAAGCGAATGATGATATGGGGCATGCCGAAGTAGCCAAGGCCCCAGCCCAGGCCGGATACGATGTCCTTCCAACTGCTGAAGGCATTGAAATAGTCAGGGGTGTCTACGGGATGTATGCCCGTGCCCTTGAGCATGAACAGGGCAAAGATCGGGGCAATGAGCAGTGCGCCCAGCATCAGCATGCCCTGGAAGAAGTCCGTCCAGCACACGGCAGAAAAACCGCCCAGGAAGGTATAGCCGATGATGATGATGGAGGCCAAATACATAGCCGCCGTCTCATCCATGCCGATGACGGTGTTAAAGAGGGTGCCGCAGGCCTTCACGCTGGAGGCGGCATACACAGTATAGGCCACCAGGAAGATCACCGCGCAGATGATCTGCAGCGCTTTGGACTTGGAGAGGAACCGGTTGGTCAAGTACTGGGGGATGGTGATGGAGTCGTTGGCCACAATGGAGAACCGCCGCAGCCGGGGCGCCTCCACGATCCAGCTGATGGTATAGCCGATGGCCAGGCCCACGGGGATCCACACCTGTCCCACACCCAGGGCGTAGATAGAGGTAGGCAGACCCATAAGCACCCAGGCGCTCATGTCGGAGGCGCCTGCGGACAGAGCCGTGACCCAGGGGCCCATCTGACGGCCGCCCAAGAAATATGTCTTCTCGCCGCCGGAGCGATTCTTAAAGAAGAAATACACCCCGATGGACAGCATAAAGACCAAATAAATCACAAACACAATAACTTCGCTGATTTTCATAGCTTTCACTCCTAACGCGTTCTTAGCTTAACGCAGGCAAGTATAACACAAACATAACAAGAACGAAATACAGAACCATGTATAGAATGAATTCTATACATGGTTCTCATGTAATCCAGTTATTTCTTTATTTTATTCTTTTTTCATATAGACCACATACAATACCAAAATAAGCTCTCAAAATCATTTTTGTGAACTTATTTTGCTGTCCGGAATCCCTGCAAAAACATTGGCATCATCAGGGCGCTGTACCGGCTCAGGGCGTATTCGCCGCCGCTGAGGCACCAGTCATACATCAGCCCCCTCTCAAACATGGCGTAGGCCTTCACGATCTCATTGGCGGTCATGTCCGTGCGCAGCTGGCCCCGGCTTTGGCCGGTGCGGATGATCTGATAGAGCAGCTTAAAATAGGTGCGGCTGCGGTCTAACAGATGCTTTTCGCCCCGGGTCACCAGCTGGGAGGACAGCAGCCTTGCCAGCAGCTCCATGGACACGCTGTTATCGATCATGCCGAATACCTCTCGGTTCAGAAACGCCAGTGTGTCCACCGCATCCGCCTCCGGATCCAGCTGTGGCCGCAGCTCCTCGTACTTTTCGTCAAACAGCACCGACAGGGACTCCAACAGCGCATCCTTTCCGTCAAAGTAGTGGTAAAATGATCCCTTGGAGGTCTCGGATTCAAACACGATGTCCTCCACCGTGGTGTCCTCATACCCCTGCTCGTAAAACAGCTTCCACGCCGCCGCCACGATCCGCGCCTTCGTGTTCCGCCCCGCCTTCTTTGCCATCGCAAATCCTCCTTATTCTATGAGTCCCGCAGAAAAGCGTCCGTCATGCCTCTGCGTCCTCCTGCCCCTCGTCCGGCTGCTGCAGTTCCGTCTCCCGAGTCGTTCCAAAGTCCAGCTGGATCACCGCCTGGCGCACATTCACGGCGCAGCTCACCTGCAGGCCCTTCCTGCCGGCCTCCTCCGCAGCCCTCTCCAGGATCTCGTTCAGGATCTCCCGGTTCAGCCCGCCGCCGCGCCAGTGGAACACGAACTGCGCCTGTTTTTTTCGCAGCGCCTGGCGCACCCGGTTTGCCACATCCTCCGTTTTTGTCAGAGATACGGAGCGGTAATAATACCCCTTGTCCTCCGTGCATTCCGGCGCCGGCAGCACCAGCGCCTCATGGTCCAGGAAAATGTGCCTGTCATCCAGGTTGAAGTAGTCATACCGATGGGCGCCCCGCTGCAGGGAGTTATCAAACGTGGCATCCATATGGTATCGCTTTCCGTCTATTGTGAGTATATTCCAGGTATGGCGATAGCGTACACCCTTTTCCGGGTTCGCCTCGCTGAGGGCGATGACGCACTCCACCCCCGCCGCATCACACAGTGCCTTCACCGTTTTGGCGATGCCCTCGCACACGCCCACCCCCTGGGTCAGGGGGCCGATGATCTCGTGGGAATAGGATTTCTTCAGCTTGTCGTAGCGGACGCCGTCCAGTATGAAGTCGTGGATGGCCATTTCCTTTTCCAGCTGACTTTTCCCCCGCAGGGGCCGGGTGAGCCGCTCTATCCGGGCGGCTATGGCCTGCTGATGGGTGCGGATCTTCCCCTTGTCAAACAGATATTCCGGCAGCAGCTCCACATGCTCCGCCCCGGGATAAAACCGGTAGCTGTACCCCGTCACATAAAACAGCAGCGGCGTATCCAGCTTCAGCCGCAGATACACCTCCGCCAGCCTCGCCCCTTCCAGCCGCGTCACCCGGATGGCGGGTGCAAGGCTTTCGAACCCCGCCCGCATCTGCTCGTAGGCGGACTTTTCCTCCCGGTTCAGTCCTTTGTAGTAAAATCCGTCCATACACCGTTCCTTTCCCAGTTCTGCTCCTATTGTAGCAAAAACCGCTCCCCTGTCAAGCCCCCGCCACGCGGCCCGCTGCACAAAAAAGCGCCCCTTCCCAAGAGTTGGAAGGGACGCTTTCCTCATATCGCCAAATTTGTGCCGTATGTGCCGAACAGCTTTTTCAGCCGCTTTTTCTGCACGGCCGTCATCCGGCTGCCGTACTGCTGTGCCAGGGCCGCTGCCTCCTGGGTCTTCCCGCCCTTGAGATAGTTCCCCATGGCCCGCTGCAGGCTCTCCATGGCCGTGGAGCTGAGGGCCGTTTTCTTTTCCGCCTTTGCCGCGGCGCCGGAATTGGCCCGGACATCGCCGGATGCCTTCTGCTCCGCGTTGGCCTTGCTGGTGTAGTGCTGCAGCATCAGCTTGTAGTCGGCGTACTCCTGCTCCCGCAGGGCATCCACCTCCTTGCCGGCCCGATCATAGCTCTCCTGCCAGTCCTCCTGTTCCTGCTGGTAGCGCTTGTAGGCCGCCTGCTCCCGCTCGCTCACCTGCTCGTATCGCTGCGTCAGCCAGTTTCTCTGGTCCTGATCCCGCTGCCGGGCGCTGCTCTCCAGCTCCGGCATCAGCTCCGCCAGCTCCTGCATATAGCGGTCATAGGCCCGCTGGGACGCCGTCTGTGCATAGCTGGAGGCATATCCCCCCGTCAGCCCGGCGGCAGCGCCCATGGTGTCCTCCATGGCATCCCGCCCCTTCCGGGCATACTGATACGCATAGTTCTGGTACTGCGCGTCCGTCTGCGGGTCATAAGAGAACGGCTCGCGCCGGGCGATCTGCTCATAGAGCCGAGACAGCTCATCCTCAAAGGAGGACTTGTATTCCCCCGGCTGCAGCGCCTCCATGCTCCTGCGCATCTCCTGTGCCGCCTTCACCTCGTCCGATGGCACATACCCCTGCTCCAGCCGCTGCAGCTTGTTGTAGGTCTCGTCCGATACGCCCTTCATCACGTCCTTGCCCGTGGTGGGCTTTGTGGGCGCGGCGGCCTGCTGCTGTACCTTATTCAGGCTTCCCCAGGTCTCGTCGCCCACCACGCCGTCCACCAGCAGCTTGTTCTTTTTTTGGTAATCCACCACAGCTTTGTAGGTATTGCTGCCGAACACGCCGTCCTCGTCCAGGTGATACCCGTTTTTATTCAGCTTTTGCTGCAGGTCCAGCACAGAGCTGCCTGTGTTGCCCCGCCAAAGTTTTCTCGCCATAATTCAGCCTCCTTCATAGTTCCGTTTTTTCTCAGCTTGCGATCCACATTCCGGCGATGTAAATGCCGTACCCTGCGGCGATGGCCTCCTTGGGCCGGATCTGTATGACCCCGGTGGTGGTCAGCCGCGCGTCCAGGTTCTTCTGGCAGTACACGCTCAGGGCATAGGTGGCCGTGGGGACATGCGCGCCGATGGTGGCGATGTCATAGGTCGTGTTCGCCGCCAGGGCCGCGTTGGTGTCCCCCGATACCCGCAGAAAACCAATTCCCAGCACAGCCGAGTGCAGCGCCGTGGCGCTGAAGCCTTTCAGGTTCGACCCGGATGCGCCGATCGTCAGATTCACCGGCCCCAGGCCCTGACCCAGCAGCGTCAGGGTCCCCGCCACGTCGTCGTAGCGGATCACGCTGCGGCTGTTTTTGGAGTCGTAGACGCCCCAGGCCGCGGCGGAATCCCCGTTGCCGCCGTAGATGCCCACGTTGTGGGGATAGGCAGCCCCGTCCATGGTCTGAAAGTATATGTCCTTCTCCGCGTTCGTCGCCTTGCTGCCGCCCATGTAGAGATAGCGCCCCGCGTGCAGTGCCCAGTCCGAAGCCAGCTCCACCGCCTTGGCCTTTTCCGCCGTCTTGCCGAAGGCGGCGCCGTCTCCCCCCGCCTTCAGGTGGAAGGCCACCTTCTCCGTAGGGATGGTGGCCTCGTAGGAGGCGGTGTTCCCCAGGCTGTCGGTGGCGATGATCTTTGCCGTGTAGCTTTTCTCCGTACTCAGCTCCGTGCTGCCGCTGATGATCTTCGCCGTCCCGGCCGGCATGGCCACGCCGGTGCCGTAGCTGCCGCCCACGCTTTTCCAGTAGCCCTTGATGGTCACGCTGTTCTTCCCGCCCAGGGCCGAATACTTTGCCGTGGCGGCGCCCGCAATGTGCGTGCCGCTGTCCGCCGCCTTGCCCTCGGCGTCCGAGCGGTACACCTTCGCCCCGTTCAGCGCCGGCCTGGCGTAGGCCAGCAGCGTGATGGAAAAATCCTCATAGGCCGCGAGGCCCCGGCTGTCCGTCACCGTGCAGCGCACCTTGGCGGCGGTGGCCGTGATGGTCCCCGTCCGGTACGGGCTGGCCGACACGGTCTTTCCCAGATAGGTGATGGAATACCCCTTCACCGTGGCCCCCTGCTTGCAGATGATCTTGCCGCTGCTGAAGGTGGCCTTGGCCTTGGAGTAGCCCTGCACCCACGCGGCAATGGCGCCGGCCTTGGTGCCGCTGTTGTCGTAGGTCACCGTGGCCCAGCCCGTGGTCAGTGCAGGCTTCATGCTGCCCGGCACCGCCGCTGTGAAGGATACTGACTTCGTGCCGATGAGCGTGCTGCCCTTGTAGGTCTTGCAGGTCAGGGTCCCGGTGCCGCTGAGTTTGCTTGGGATCTGCGCCGCCAGGCTCTCCGGCACGGTCCAGGTATAGCTGCTCCCCGCCTTGGCGGCGATGGTCCCCGATGCATTGCCGAAGCTGTAGGTCAGCGTATGGGTAAAGGAGGTGGACGCCCGGGGCAGGCTGATGGTCGCCTTGCCGCCGATGGTCACCGGCCCGATAGAGGGCGTGGTGGCCCGGGGGATGGTGGGCAGGGCGAAGCTCTTGGCGGCGGCGGTGTAATCGCCGTTGCCGTACAGCCACCCGGAAAAGGCCGCCACGGTAAAACTCTTGGTTCCGTCTGCATTGTGGCTCAGGTCCAGCGTGCCCGAGGCGAAGGTGCGGTCCTCGTAGTCCGTTATGTTGGAGTAGGTGCCGCCGTCGTACACCTGCACCCCGGCGATGCTTACCGCCGACATCTTGATGGCATTGGTGTAGTACTGCTCCCCCGGGGTCAGGCCGCAGGACCAGGCGATGGTGGTCTTGTTGCCGGAGATGCTTTGGCTGCCGGAGATTTCCCATTTTACCCAAAAGTATGAGCCGTACTTTGTGTTTGTGCTGATGACGCCGCTGGTGGCCATTTTCTCATCCTCCGATCCATTTGAATTTCACACCGCCGGTGAAGCTCACGTCCCATTTCCCCGCGCCGGTGATGCGGTCCGCGGCGATCTGGGCCACCGTGAGCTTGCCGTTGGAGAAATACGCCGTCTCCTGCCCGCCTATGTAGAACGACAGCTTCTCCGTGGTCCACACGGACATATTGCTGCTCTTGTCGATGACGTCGTATACGCCCTGCTCCGTCTCCACCCCGGTCTGGCTGGTGCGTATGTCCTGGCCGATGGCAATGCCGATGATGGGCACGGTGCCGTCATAGCCCACAATGCCCTGGCGGATGTACCCCTCCACGTCGGTCTTGTAGGAGGCGAAGTCCACCCCCACCCGGTCCACCTCCGCCCGGATGTCCGAGGCGAACTTAAAATACTGGCTCAGCTGGCTGGGGTCCGCCTCGATCCGCTGGCTGATCTCCTCCAAATAGTCGCCGAAGTCCGATTGCGCCACATAGCTCCCCTTCAGCTCCGTGGCCAGCCGGTCCATCTCCTGCCGCACCACGTCTGCCGACTTGATGATGAGGCTCTTCAGCGTTGCCGCCTGCCGTGCCCGTTCCTCCCGGGCCTCCCGGCTGCTGGCCTTCGCCCGCTGTGCCTGCGCCGCCTGCGCCCCGGCGGTGCCCTCTACCTGCTCCATAGCTCGGTTCAGCGTCTGCGCCAGCCGAAATAAATAGGTATACTGCTGCTGTACCTGCTGTGCCAGCGTTCCCGCAGGGGCGGCGGGCATCTCCATCACGCTCACAGCCGGTCACTTCCTCTCTCATACAGGGCCGTAGCGGCAAAGAGGACGCACTGACCGCTGCCGGTCAGCTTCAGCCGCATGGCCCGGCACTGCCTGGGCCGTATGGCCACCAGCTGCTCCCGCAGACCGCCGCTGCCGGTGATCTCCCCCTGCTTTTGCCAGGTGGCTCCCCGGTCGTAGCTGACCCACGCCGCCACCGTCGCCCCCTGCGCAGGCCGCAGCGCCAGCAGCAGCCGCGTCAGCCGCTTGCGCTCCGGGGTCTGCAGCCCCAGCTCCCCGGTCTCCGCCAGCCAGGTAAAACTGCTTTCCTTTTCGCCGCTCTCGCCGTGCATACTCAGCAGCTTTCCGTCCGCGCTCAGGCAGTAAAGCTCCCCGCCCTTGCAGGCAAAGCCCACCGCCCGCAGCTCGTCCTCCCGGTGCCACAGCTTTCTCTCGCTGTCGTATACCAGCAGCGAGGCCGCGCCGTCCTCGTCCAGCGCCGAGAGATAGTATTTCTCCCTCCATGCGCCGCCAACGCCCGCGCTGTATCGCTTCTCGCCCAACGCCTGGGATACCGTCACCGGCAGGCTCCCGTCAAAAGCCTGCACGCCCTCGCCGGACAGATAGTACAGCACGCCGCCCACCACCTGCAGGCTCTTGGCGCTGCCCTTCTGCACGCCGCTGCATTCCGTGGTCACGATCTGATGGCCCCCCCGGCTCCCGGCGTACACCCGCTCCATGCAGCGTTCCTTGAAGAAGATGGGGTTTCCCAAATAGCTCACCGCTCCGGTGAACGCTCCATCGGAGCCTCTGGCCGCGGCGTAGCTGTCCGTGGACAGCCCTTCAAAGCATCTCCAGTTCTTAAAGTCCCCCAGCTTGCTGGCATAGATCTCATTCACGGCCTCGCCGCCGGTCATGCCGTATCGGCACCCCCACAGCCGATTGCCGCTCTGCACCACAAAGTCCATGTCCGGCATGGTGCGGCTGATGGTCAACGCCGTCTTTTGGGAGGTATTTCCCGCCACGATCCCGGGAAACACCACCCAGTTCTCCCCTGCCGCCTGCAGGACCTTCTCCCCGTTGAGCCGCGCCGCCGTGCAGCCGGAAACCGTCACGCCGTCCCCGGCGGCAAATCCCTTCCCCAGCAGGGTCGCCTGCAGCTTCACGCACACGTTCTGCAGGGCCGTCCAGCAATCCTGTCCGTACTGCCGCAGCACCGGCTCCGCGCCGGATACATCCATCCACAGCGTCCCCTCCTCCGGGTCCTCCGGCGCTCCGGCGCTCTGTATCACATCGCTGTAGGCCGTGCCCTCCGCGTCGCACAGGCTGATGGCCACCCCCGCCGAGGCGGTCCTCTCGCACTCCAGGCTGCCGTAGTCCGTCAGATCCTTGGTGTTGAGATACACCTTGTCGGGAAAAACGATCAGATATGCGCCCATGCTGATCAGATTCTTTTCCCCCTCTGTCAGCACCGGCCCCGCCGCCTCGCCGTTTACGCGGATGCGCGTGCCGTCCACCCAGATCAGCGCGTCCTTTGCCGTCAGACCGCCGGGCCTCGTCACCGTGGCAGCCTGCCCCCTTGCCTGCCGCGTCCGCAGGGCGGGGTATCCCTCCCCGCACAGGTTCCGCATCTCCCGGAATCCCCCGATCTTAGCCGTTTCCCTGCGGTCAAGGCCCGGGAGATCCATCACCGTCACCCTCTCCAGCCCCGTCTTTTTCAGCGTCGGAAAGAACATCCCCTCCGCCCCCTTTCAGCAAAGGCGCAGGCATTTTGCCGCCTGCGTTCCGCCCGTTTTCCGCAGCGTTTCCGCCTGCAGAGCCTCCACGCCCCGGTTCCACAGGGCCACGGCGTTGTTCCAGCGCGCCATGTCGCCGTCGGCGTAGTGGATCTGCGCCTGCACATACAGGTCGTACAGCCCGTCATAGGGCGTCTCGGCCGTCAGCGCCGTGTTCTCCTCCAGCTTACCCGGTACGGATGTCTCCCGGTCCACCGGCCGCAGCACCTCCCGGACGAGGGTGCCCTCCGCCTGCAGCAGCCACCGGAGCTTTTCCTCCCGGGTGTATGCGTTGGGCAGGAGGCTGTCCACCCGAGTCAGCACCTGCCCCGCCGTCATTTTGCCCATAGTGTCCTCCTTCTCAGTTGGCCATGGTGTCCACATAGCGCCGGGCAGCGTCAGCCATCATGCGGCTGTTCTCCAGCACCTCCGCCACGCATGCAGGCACCTCCACCTCCACACCCTTCATGATCTTGTAGCTGCGCCCGTTCACGGACACGATCACAAAATTCTCCTCATTCTTTCTGCCCCTGGGCAGACAAACCTTGCACATTTCCTCATTCACAAAAAATTTCCCCTTTCTTGTACGCTCCGCAGTTGCTTCTGTCGTACCTTGTTTGGGCGGACGCCCCTGTCCGCCCAAACCTGTCCTGTAAAAGCCGCTTACACTCCGTAGGGCGCAGAACACATGCACCCCGCCCCGCAAAACATCCCGTAGGGGACGATGCCCACATCGTCCCGCCGAACCAAACCACTTGATACTCCGTAGGGGCGCCCCTCTTGGTCTCCCGTCCCACCGCACCTCTTGTTATATTCCGTCGGGGGCGGCGTCCCCGACGGGCCGAGCCGACCCCGCACAGCATTTCTTGCAATGTGTCATTGCGAACCAGTGACCGACGTCACTGGTGTGGCAATCCGCATCTCTCTGCGCCACATTCCTTGTCTCGTGCGGGGGCGGGGCTCACGCCCCACCCCCGCTGGCCCATCAGTTGGCCTTGTCCTCCTTGGAGTAGGAGGAGCCGCACTCCACGCGCACCATGTACTCGTCGTACAGGATGGCCGCGGCGTGGATGCCCTTCCAGCCCACGCTGGAGCGCTGAT
>CAVKFX010000035.1:0-426 GCA_963655625.1 uncultured Eubacteriales bacterium
ATATATGGGACTACGGAAAAGTCTCTCCGAAAAGCTCAAAGTTGTTTTGTGAGATTTAACGAATTTTTAAGTCGAAATTTGTCAGTTTTCCTCATTTTCCTCCGGTTTTTCTTCGCTGGAGGGGGCATTTCCGCTGCGGATCTGCTGCATCTGCTCATTGGAGGCAGCGCGGAAGCGGGTGCGGGACTGGCGCACCTCGTCCAGGGCCATCTGGATGGCCTCCTCCGTGCGGCGCAGGGCATCCTCGGTATAGGAGTTGGCCACCCGATACAGCTCATTCGTGCGTTCCTCGGCCCGGTGGATGATCTCCGCGGATTTCATCCGGGCCCGCTGCAGCGTCTCACTCTCGGAGACGATGGTTTTCGCGTCCAGCTCCGCCTGGCGCAGCATCTTCTCCACCTCCTTTTTGGCGGAGGCGATATACTC
>CAVKFX010000035.1:436-4173 GCA_963655625.1 uncultured Eubacteriales bacterium
GGGCGCGGATCAGCTCCTGAGCCTTTTTGATCTCCAAGGGCATGCGGCTGCGGATCTCCGTGAGAATGTCCAGGGCCTCATCCCGGTTGATGGTGCATTTTTCGGCGCTGAAGGGGGCGCTCTTGGCTTCATCGATCATGCCGTAGAGCATATCCAGCAGGCGCTGCAGATCTTTTTCTTCCATGGTATATCCTCCCCGTTTCAATTACTCCGTTTTCTGTTTGAGTTCCTCGGCTACCGCCCGGGGAACATATTTCTCCAATGGCTGTCTGTAGCGGATCATCTCCCGCACCATGGTGGAGCTGAAGTGCTGATACTCCACGCTGGCCGGCAGGAACACCGTTTCCAGCTCCGCCCAGATGCCCCGGTTGATGGCGGCCATCTGATACTCCATGTCAAAATCCGTGGCGTTGCGCAGACCCTTGACGATGATATGGGCCCCCTTCTCCCGGGCATAATCGGCCAATAGTCCGCGATACAGCTCCGCCTCCACATTGGGAAACTCCGCAACCGAGCCGCGGATCATTTCCAGCCGCTTTTCCGCCGGGAACATGTGGGATTTCTTGTCGCAGTTATCCATCACGCACACAAACACCTTGTCAAAGCATAGGGCCGCGCGGCGGATGATGTCCAGATGTCCCAGCGTAATGGGGTCAAAGCTGCCGGGATAGATGGCTATTTTCATGGGGTCAATCCTCGTTTCTGTGGTATACAGTGAGTTTTATTTTGCCGTAGCGATACTCCCTGTATATCGAATAGGGGCCGCCCAGCGGGGGCAGGGTCTTATCCGCCGCACTTTCCGCCACAATTATACCATGTCTGCGGCAAATGTCAAACCTTGCGATGTCCTCCAGCGCCTGCTCTAAGAGGCCGGAGGCATAGGGGGGATCCAGGAAGATCAGGTCGAACTTCTCGCCGGATTTCAGGTAGCTCATGGCATCGCCGTTTACCACCCGGGCCCGGTCTGAAAAGCCGCAGGCCTCCAGGTTTTCCCGGACAGCCTGGAGGGCGTCCTTGCGCCGCTCCACAAACACGGCGCTTTCAGCGCCCCGGCTCAGGGCCTCGATGCCCAGCTGACCGGTGCCTGCAAATAGATCCAGCACCCGGCGGCCCTCAATATCGAACTGGATGACGGAGAACAGGGCTTCCTTCACCCGGTCCGTGGTGGGCCGGGTCTCCAGGCCCTGGATCTCCTTCAGTCGTCTGCCCCGGGCAGATCCCGTAATGACTCTCATAGCTTTACAGGCGGGGGTCGAAGTCCTGGAAAATCACCAGATTTCCGGCAGACTCCGCCGCGCACATCTCCTCTTTTGTGATAATGGTCCAGTTGATCTCCTGGACATGATAGAACCAGCGGCACCAGCGCAGGCAGAAATTATCCCGGTCGGAAAACCGATAGGCGATGAAATCAGGCTTGGCCAGGCAATTGGTCAGCAGGTTTCCCAGGGCCCACAGCAGTGCCTTGGGCATCTTGCCGCCGTCACCGTGGCGGAGGAAGTTTTCGCTGAGCTGGCCCCGAACGATCTCCGGGCGATTCTTTTTCAGCCACCGGATGCACCGGGGGTCGAAGGACTCGATGCAGTACAGCACCTGATACTTATCCAGCATGGCGCAGGTGGCGGCGGCCAGGGCATCGTGGTTCCCCCGCTCCGCCTTCAGCTCCACCACCAGGGGAAGGCCGCTCTGCTCAAACAGGGGCAGCACCTCCTCCAAAAGGGGAATTTCCTCGTCGGTTCCCTCCAGGCGGTACTGCTTCAGCTCCCGGGCCGTCAGGTCCTCCACCAGCACATCGGCCCCGGCGGTGCGCAAGAGGTTTGCGTCATGGATGACCGCCAGGCGGCCGTCCTTCATGAGATGCACATCCAGCTCCACGCCGAAGCCCCGGCGGATGGCCTCCTTGTAGGCAAGGATCGAGTTTTCCGGGGCCAGGTCCTTGCCGTGGTAGCCCCGGTGGGCGTAGCGATACTTCCGCAGCAGCTTCCAGTAGGAATGGCCCCGGCGGCACATAGTCAGCAGGGCGAATATCTCTGCCAAGAGCAGCAGAATAATAACAATTAAAATAGCGATCCACATATCAGTTATCCATATCCTCCAGTGCATCCAGGCCCTTCTTAGCCTCAGGGCGGCTGTCGCCGTGGTGGACAAAGTGCATGGTCACCAGAGCCAATGCGGAGAACACCGCCGCGTAGGGGAACAGCACCGTCATGCCCAGCTTATCCATCAGCAGGCCCGAGAGCATGGGCGTTGCCACCTGGGCGGCCATGGAGGCGGTGTAGTAAAGCCCCGTGTAGCGGCCCACATCCTGCTCCGAGCACATCTCCACCACCATGGGGAAGGAGTTGACGTTGATGGTGGCCCAGGCGATGCCCGCCAGGGCGAACATAGCGTTCATAAGCATGGAGGGGCTGTTATCCCGCAGGAAGGCCGCCACGCCGAAGGCTGCGGCCAGCATGATGACGCCGGCACGGATGGTCTTTTTCCGTCCCACCTTAGAGGCGATCATTCCCACGGGCAGGTAGGAGATAATGGCCGCCGCCTGGGCGATGATCAGGGTGAGATTATAGTCCTTATGGAGAATATTGCTGGCGTAGACGGAGTACTTACTGGTGACGGCGTTATAGCCGAAAAACCACAGAACGATGGACAGAAGAATGAAGATCATAGACTTCTTCTCCTCCGGAGACAGGCCCTGCTTCTCCGGCTGTGCAGGCTCTGCCGCAGCGGCAGGCTCTG
Organism: uncultured Eubacteriales bacterium; assembly: GCA_963655625.1. GTDB lineage: Bacteria > Bacillota > Clostridia > Oscillospirales > Oscillospiraceae > Vescimonas. The sequence goes on from CAVKFX010000035.1 coordinate 3,170, forward strand.
CAACGTCCGCGTTCTCCGCCAGCTGCTCCGCTTCGGCGGGCTTGTCCTCCAGGCCATAGCGAACGGAGTCCTCCACCATTTGGGCGGCCCACTCCGGCTCCCGAACGGTGAGCAGGAAGATCACCAGAGCCGTGAGCATAATGGCGGCGATAACGGCGAAATACGCCGTGTAGCTCATGAGGGCGTTGCGCACGGAGGCCGTGGCGAACACCATGCCCAGCACCAGGACCAATATGCCGCCGGCGGAGCCCATAAGGTTGATGACGGCGTTGGCCTTACTGCGCAGGGGCTTCACGGTGACATCCGGCATCAGCGCCACCGCCGGGGAGCGGAAGGTGGCCATGCTCACCAGCACCACCAGCAGCAGGGCGATAAAAAACACCAAGGTGGCAGGGCTCTCCGCCGTTACCTGCCAGGCGTAGGCCTGCCGGGCGGGGACCACGTAATTGGTATAGTCAGGGTTGGTGTGGGTCTTGTCGCCGTCCTGGATCTGGCTGCGGATGGCGGCAAACTCCTCCTGAGAGAACTTATCCGCCAGGGTAAACCTCACGCCGTCGGGGGTCAGGAGAGTCTCGTCCTTCTCCTTTTCATAGATGGTCACCAGGGCGGTGGGGTCGTCAATAGTGGACACATCTTTAATGTTATGAAGCTGGGCCAGGTCCACAAAGCTCAATGCCACCAGGGCCACGGCGGCAATGAGGGTGCCCACCACGATGAAGGGAGTGCGGCGGCCCTTTTTGCTGTGGCTGCGGTCGGAAATGGCACCGAACAGGGGCAGCAGAAACAGAGCTAAGATATTATCCAGGGCCATGATGACCCCCGACCAGGTCTGAGACATGCCGAACTTATTGGTCAGGATCAGGGGGATGGTGTTGTCGTAGGCCTGCCAGAAGGCGCAGATCAGGAAAAAGGCAAAGCCCACCAGAATCGTCCGCTTATAGTTTAGTTTCATATTTTATGACCATTCCTTTCCGCTATGTTGCAAGGCACAAATGACCAACAGG
>CAVKFX010000036.1:0-5101 GCA_963655625.1 uncultured Eubacteriales bacterium
ATACTCTCTATCGAGAGTAGTGCGTCCTGCGGAGCTTCATTCTCTGTCAGCAGAAAGAAACTGCATGACCGAGAATGTTTCGTCACTTCGTTCCGTCAAGGGAGCTACACTCCCTTGCGACGCTTGTGCGTCTATCCCTTGTGGACTTGCCGTCCGCAAACAGCATGAAATGCTGTTCGCCGCCAGCAAGTTTGAAGATTAGACATAAACAAATCCTCCGCATGGTCTAAGCCATACGGAGGATTAACTGTTTTACGGACACCCGTCTATACGGCTCCGATTTTTTAGACTCGTTGGTACTCTACATATTGATATTTCAGGCCGTTTTCCTCCTGGATCTCACTGGCGGCGACTATCCGCCAACGGGGGTCGTCATCCAGGCTCGGGAAGAAGGCATCCGCCGGGGCTTCGGACAGCACTTTGGTGACATAGACCCGGGTGCAATAGGGCAGCAGCTGCTCATATACCGCCTGACCACCGATGACAAAGGCATCGCTGCCGGCCAGGGCCAGCAGCTCCTCCAGGGAGTGGACGGCCTCTGCCCGGTCCGGGGTAAAATCTCTCTGACGAGTCAGCACCAGGTTGCGGCGGTTCGGCAGCCCTCGCCCCCCTGGGAGGGATTCTAATGTTTTGCGGCCCATGATGACCGTATGGCCGGTGGTAAGGGCCTTGAAACGCTGCAGATCGGCGGAAATACGGAACAGCAGATGTCCGTCCCTGCCGATGCCCCAGCTTTGACTCACGGCTACGATAGCCTGCATAGACATCCCTCCTCAGATGGCCACGGGGATCTTGTCCTCAAAGGGCTGAGGGTCGTACCCTTCCAGGGAGAAGCTGTCCCGGGTGAACTGATAGAAGTCCGTGACGGTGGGATCCATGACGAATTCCGGCGCCGGGCGGGGCTCCTTTTCCAGCAGCTTTTCGATGATGGGCACATGGCGGTCGTAGATATGGGCGTCGGCGATGACGTGGACCAGCTCCCCGGCCTCCAGCCCCGATACCTGGGCCATCATATGGACCAGCACTGCGTACTGCACCACGTTCCAGTTGTTGGCGGCCAGCATGTCCTGGCTGCGCTGGTTCAGGATGGCGTTGAGAGTCCGGCCCGATACGTTGAAGGTCATGGAGTAGGCGCAGGGGTAGAGGGCCATTTCGTGGAGATCCTGGAAGTTATAAATATTCGTCAAAATGCGGCGGCTGGCGGGGTTGTGCTTCAGGTCATAGAGCACCCGGTCCACCTGATCCATGTCTCCCTCGGGATAGTGGTGCTTCACTGCCAGCTGGTAGCCGTAGGCTTTGCCGATGGAGCCGGTCTCATCAGCCCAGCTGTCCCAGATGTGGCCCCGGAGGTCATGGATGTTGTTGGACTTTTGCTGCCAGATCCACAGAAGCTCATCGATGCAGGTCTTGAAGTAGGTGCGGCGCAGGGTCAGGATAGGGAACTCCTCCTGCAAATTATAGCGGTTCACAAGACCGAACTTTTTCACCGTGTGGGCGGGGGTGCCGTCCTCCCAATGGGGACGCACCGCAAGGTCCGTGTCCCAAACACCGCTATCCAGTATATCGCGGCAGTTGGCCTTGAAAATTTCGTCCGCGCGGCTCATAGGCGGGCCCTCCTTTTTATCTCTGTTTTTCCAGCTCCGCCAGGATACGCCTGGCGATGGCGGGGTCGGATTCGTAGTAGACGTATTCGCCGTTGACCCGCTGGGTATCCTCGGAGCCCTTGCCGCCCAGGACCACCACGGAGCCCACGGGGGCCTCCCGCAGGGCGCGCTCCACAGCGATGGTGCGGTCCGGCTCGATGATAATTTCCGCCTTGCCGTCGGCGGCAGCGTGGGCCAGGCGGATATCGATGTCCCGGGGGTCCTCCAGATCCGGATCGTCGGCGGAGAAGAACACCCGGTCGGCATATTTGCCGCAGGCCTCGCCCACGCCCTGGATCCGGGCGGGGGAGCGCTGGCCGGCTACACCGATGACCACGGTGACAAACTTATCGGGATAGTCCTTCTTCAGGGCCTTCAGCACTGCCTGGCAGCTGATGCCGTTGTGCATATAGTTGATGAAGACCTTCAGGCCTGCACCATCCATCACATCCGCCCGGCCCGGCACCACCAGATGCTCCAGCGCAGCGGAAATGACGGCGGGGGCGCCGCCCATATCACGGCCCACGGCGATGGCGGCCAGGGCGTTTTCGATGTTGAACAGGCCGTCCATGGCGATCTTATAGGTGTCATGGCGGCCGGTGGCCTTTTCCGTGACGGTGAAGGTGTAGCCCCGGGGGAGCTTCTGGACGTTGGAGGCGGCATAGTCACACTCGCCGTCCTCCGCCATGCCCACCACAATGGTGCGCCCTGCCTTTTGGGCGGCGGCGAGGACATGGTCAAAATAGTCCGTGCTGCGGACGATGATGGCGGTGTCGGAATTCTCCAGCAGGGCCTCCTTGCACCTGAGATAGTCCTCCATGGTGGGATGCTCATGGGGAGAGATATGGTCGGGGCCGATGTTCAGGAAGATGCCATACTGGAAATGCTGACCGTAGGTCCGGTGGACCTGGTAGGCCTGGCTGCTGATCTCCGCGGTGACGATGGGCAGATGATGATCCCGGGCCTCGGCAAAGAGCTGCTGCAGCTCCAGGGATTCCGGCGTGGTGAGATGGGTGGGGATCACCTCACCGCCCATGGCATGCTCCATACCGGAGAGAAGGCCGGTCTGGCGCCCGGCTACGGCGTCCATGACCGCATGGGTCATATAGGTAGTGGTGGTTTTGCCCTTGGTGCCGGTGATGCCCACCAGAGTGAAGGCGTCGGAGGGGCGGTCATAGAACCACTGGGCCGCCAGGCTCTGAGCCTTGCGCACATCGCTGACGATGAGGGAGGGAAGGGGGCAATCCGCCTGCTGCTCCTCGGCCAGGTAGCACACGGCGCCGGCCTCCCGGGCCTTGAGAAGGTACTCAGGTTTGAAGCCGTAGCCCTTGCAGATGAACAGGTCGCCGGGGCTTACAGTGCGGGAGTCATTGCTGAGGCCCAGGAACTCTATATCCCGGCCGGTGCCGGAACGCAGAAGGCCGGCGGCGTGGAGAATGGACTCCAAAGAATTGGTGTGCTTCATAAAAGGAACCTCCTTTTTCATACGGGGCTGTCAGGCAAACTTGATCTTCCAGTCCGTGAGATTGTAAAACGGGTCGGTGAGAGAAGGGGTCAGCCCCTGGATCACACCGGAGGTGGTGAGAACGGAGCTGCGCTCAAAGCAGATGGGCGCAAAGGGCATCTGCGCCTGAAACGCCTCATACAGCTTGGCGGCTGCGGCGGCATGATCGGCCCCCTGGGCCGTGCGCTCGGCTGTCAGGAGGGCGGTGAGGTCGGCGCTTGTGTAGCGGCCGTAGTTGCACGAGCCGGTGAGAAGCTCCGTCAGGTCCCAGTCGGCGGTCATTTTATACTCGCCGTAATACAGGTCAAAATTTCCGCTTTTCAGCCGGGCGACAAACTCACTCCAGGGCACGGCGGCAATGGAAACCTGCAGCGCCGAGGTGCTTAGGGCGGCGGCGATCTTGGCGGCGGCATCCCGCTTGTGGGCGCTCTCGGAGTTCACCAGCAGGGTGACGGACACGGGGGAAGCGTCGGAGCCGTAGCCCGCGGCGGCAATGGCCGTGTTGAAATCATCGGGGGAGTAGGCCTGGGGCTGCTTGTCCGGATAGAGGGCGGAGGAGGGGTGGACGGGGTACTCCGCCGCCGTGCCGTGGCCCATGAGGAAGGAGCTGACGCAGCCGGCGCGGTCAATGCCCTGGCTGACGGCCCGGCGCAGCTCGGCATTATTAAAGGGCGCGCGGGAGGTATTAAAGCCCAAATAGTGCAGCACGGTGGTGTCGGCGTCCGTAAAGTCGCCGGAGGATACGGCCCCGGTGGAGGCGGTGTCGGACAAGTCACAGTGCAGCAGCTGCACCTCCCGGGCGTAGAAGGCATAGGAAACGGTATCGCTGTTTTTGCAGGTATAGAGGTCGATGCGGTCCATGGGGAGGGACTTCTGCTGCCACCAGCTCCGGTTGGCCGTGAGGTAGGCTCCCTCCGTCCCGGCGGCGGCTACATAGGCATAGCGGCCGGTGCCCAGGGGCACGAGATCGGTCTCCGTGCCCGATTTGACAATGGGAATGTCCAAAAGGGAGATGAAGGAGGAATTGGGCCGGGTGAGGCGGATGGTAAGGGTCTGCGTCCCGTCCGCCCGGATGGAGGCCACCTGGCTGAGGCGGCCGCTGTAGCGGGCGGAGGTCTGGGCCCGGCGCAGGGTGGCCGCGGCGTCAGAGGCGGTGAAGGCGGAGCCATCGGTAAAGGTGACGCCGCTGCGCAGCTGGATGGTCCAGGTATAGCTGGCGGCATCATAGCTCCAGGATTGGGCAAGGACGGCCTGGGGCTGCATTTCCAGATCCAGCTGCACCAGTCCCTCATAGAGCAGGCAGCCGATGTCCTGCTGGGTGCCGTCACCGCAGGTGACGGGATCCAGGGTCAGGCCCTGGAGATAGGGCAGGGCAAAGGAGGTGATGGAGATGTCCTTGTCCTTGTTTTTCTGCTGATAGTAGTCAGCCAACTCGTCGTAGATCTGATTGGAGTCGGCATCGGCAGCGGTGCCGCTGCAGCCCAGCAGGGACAGCAACATCCCCAGGGCTAAAAGCAGGCAGGGCAGACGTTTTTTTCTCATGTGGGTTCCTCCAGTGCCAGTAGGGCAATCTGCGCACCCCGGGCGTTGCCCACCTTGCGGTGGGACCAGTACAGATCCTGGCGGCAGGCGGTGCAGTGGGGGCAGGCGTCAATGCTTGTGACGCCCAGGCTTTGCAGCCAATGGGCGTTGATCCCCTTGAGGTCGATGTGCCACTTTTCGCCCCGGCGGGTCATATAGGGGTCGGCTTGGGCGCCCAGGGCGTCGTGCATGGCGGCGGGGACATCGCCGTCCGTTTCAAAGCAGCAGGGGCCGATGGACGGACCCAGGGCGCAGAGCAGGTCTGCCGGCTCCGTGCCGAAGGCATCGTGCATTTTCAGGGCGGTTTTGGCCGCGATGCCGGCAGCGGAAAAACCACTCTCCTGCGGCACCTAAAGACTGTCCTCACCCCACA
>CAVKFX010000037.1:0-1645 GCA_963655625.1 uncultured Eubacteriales bacterium
TACATATCTCCGAGCTGTCCTGGTCCCGCATCAAGAACCCCGCTGAGGTGGTTTCCGTGGGCGACACGCTGGATGTGTACGTCATTTCCTTCGATCCCGAGAAGCACAAGATCTCCCTGGGCGTGAAGGATCGCTCCTGCAATCCCTGGGATAAGTTTATGGAGACCTATCATGTGGGCGACGTGGCCAACGTGCGCATCGTGAAGCTGATGACCTTCGGCGCCTTCGCTGAGGTCGTTCCCGGTGTGGATGGACTGATCCACATTTCCCAGATCGCTGACCGCCGCATCGAGAAGCCCGGTGATGTGCTGTCCGAGGGCCAGATGGTGGATGCTAAGATCACCGCTATCGATGAGGAGAAGCAGAAGATCTCCCTGTCCATCCGCGCTCTGCTGGGCGACCACGAGGACGAGGCTGAAGAGACTGAGACCGAGGAATAATTCCGAACTGAATAAATGGGTCCGGCGCCTGCTTTGGGCGCCGGATCTTTTGCGCTTTTTTACGGTGTCACCGCTCCTGCCCGGCACATAAAATATGGCATGAGGAGGAATGGCAGCATGGGATATGTGATCTTTATTGCCCGCTCCGTGACCCAGGCGCAGCGCATGATGCGCACGCTGGAGGCGTGCGGGATCTGGGCAAAAATATTCCGGGCTCCGGTGGGGCTGACGGAGTTCGGCTGCAGTTATGCGGTGAAAATCCGCAGGGAAAAGCTCTGGCAGGCCATGGACTGCCTGCGGCGGGGCGGCCTGGCACCGCTGTCCGTACATGAGAAAACGGAAAGCGGCTATCGCGAGGTGAGAGTATGATCTATCTGGACAGCGGGGCGACTACCCTGGAAAAACCGCCGGCTGTGGCCCGGGCTATGGCCCGGGCGGTGGGGGAAATGTCCTCCCCGGGGCGGGGGAATTATCCGGCGTCCCAAAAAGCGGCACGGACGGCCTATGACTGCCGGGAAGCGGCGGCAGAGCTGTTCCATGTGCCTTCGCCGGAGCAGGTGATCTTCACCTGTAATGCCACTCATGGATTGAACATCGCTATCCGCACTCTGGTGCGCCCGGGCGGCCGGGTGGCAGTGAGCGGATACGAGCACAACGCTGTGACACGGGTGCTGCACAGCATCCCGGGGGTGGAGATCATGGTGGCGGATGCGCCGCTTTATCGGCCGGAGCAGACGCTGGAGGGGTTTCGCACGGCTCTGCGCCGGGGGGTGGACGCGGTGATCTGCAACCATGTGTCCAATGTGTTCGGGTGTGTGCAGCCGGTGGAGGAGCTGGCGGGCCTGTGCAGGCGGACACATACACCGTTAATAGTGGATGCATCCCAATCGGCAGGCATCCTGCCGGTGTCACTGGCGGACTGGGGGGCGGCCTTTGTGGCCATGCCCGGGCACAAGGGTCTCTATGGCCCCCAGGGCACGGGACTGCTGCTGTGCGGACAGGAGGCACAGCCGGTCCTGTGCGGGGGGACGGGCAGCGCTTCCCGCAGGCAGACCATGCCTGCCGATCTGCCGGACCGACTGGAGGCCGGGACCCACAACATGCCGGGCATTGCGGGATTACTGGAGGGGCTGCGGTTCGTCAGCCATACCGGTGTCGAGCGGATTGCCCAGTGGGAAAGGCGGCTGACGCGCCGGGCAGAGGAG
>CAVKFX010000037.1:1655-21984 GCA_963655625.1 uncultured Eubacteriales bacterium
GCGTGGAGGTCTTTGCGGACAAAACGGGGCAAAATCAAACGGGCGTGCTGTCCTTTCGGGTGAAGGGGCTGGACTGCGAGCAGGTGGGGGAGGAGCTGGCTCGGCGGCAGATCGCCGTGCGGGCGGGGCTGCACTGCGCGCCCCTGGCCCACCGCACCGCCGGGACACTGGAAACGGGAACCATACGCATCAGCCCGTCTGTTTTCAGCACCGAGGGGCAGATGGACCTGTTTTTGCGGGAGATGAGCGGGATCCTGCGGGAAAATACAGAGAAATCCGTATAGTTTCTGTTGCTTTTTTCCGAGAATTTATATATAATAAGTATTACCTATGGCATTTAATTGTACCGGAAAGGAGCAGGCTGTGGATTCTATCATTTCTGTGCTGCAAGGTGCGTGGCGATACATCATGCTGGTCCGTATCACGGACGTGCTGGATGTGGCCATCATGTCCTTTGCGATCTACAAGCTGTTGAGCCTGGTGCGCAGTACACGCGCCGAAAATATATTCAAGGGCATTGTGGTTTTCATTGTGGCCCTGTGGCTGTCGTCCCTGCTGAATCTGCGGGGGATCAACTATATCCTCAGCTATGCGGTGGAGTGGGGCGTTTTGGCCCTGTTCATTGTTTTCCAGCCGGAGCTGCGGCGTGGCCTGGAGCAGTTGGGCAGTAAAAATATCCGTCTGGTGCGGCTGCTGTCCCCGGAGCAGCACTCAACAGAGCTGGAAAAAGCCATAGACCAGACCGTGCTGGCCTGCATGGAGATGTCAAAGACCCGGACGGGCGTTTTGATCGTTTTTGAGCGCGGCATGATGCTAAACGATATGCTCCGCAGCGGTACGACGCTTGATGCGGCGGTATCCAGCGAGCTGCTGAAGAATATTTTCTTCGTAAAGGCACCTATGCACGATGGCGCCGTTATCATCCGCAATGGGCGGATATTGGGCGCCGGGTGCATGCTGCCGCTGTCGAAAAACGTGAATCTCAGCCGGGATTTAGGCATGCGCCACCGGGCGGGCATCGGGATGAGCGAGAATTCCGACGCGGTGGTGGTGATCGTTTCCGAGGAGACGGGCTCTATTTCCGTGGCCATCGGCGGGATGCTCAAGCGGCACCTTATGCCCGAGACACTGGAGAAGCTGCTGAAAAACGAGCTGATGCCTGCTGCGGAACCCGAGGGGCAGGAACAGAAAAACTCCTGGCTGCTGGGCCGGCTGCGCCAAAAGAAAGGGGGCGGCGAGGATGAATAAAAAACGCAAGGCTGTACGCATTGCAGCATCCATTGTGGCTGCCATTGCCATCTGGCTCTATGTGGACACGGTGCGCACCCCCAGCGTCCCTATGACGGTGCGGGATATTCCGGTGGAATTTTCCGGCGAGAGTACGACCCTGGCCGACAGAGGACTTATGCTCCTATCCGGCTATGACACCACCATCGACCTGACGCTGAAGGGCCCCCGCCGTCAACTCCACAAAATCGACAAGAAGGATATACGCATTGTGGCGGACACCAGCACTATTTCGGAGGTGGGCACCCAAACGCTCAGCTATCAGGTGGTCTATCCCGACGGCGTGGCCAAAAACTCCATCTCCGTGGACTGGGCCAGCGCATACCGGGTCACGGTGACCGTGGGGGAGCTTTACTCCACGGAGGTGCCGGTCCAGTGCGAGGTGGTGGGCACACCCAAGAAGGGCTTCTATACGGAGGAGCCGATCCTGGATATAGATAAGATCCTGCTCCACGGCCAGCGGGACGACCTGGTGAACATCAGCTACGCCAAGCTGACGGTGGATATAAGCGACGCGGATAAGTCCTATGAAAATGCCGTGGGCTTTACCCTGTATGACTATAACGACATCGCCGTGGACAACACCGCCATTCGGCCGGCTGTGAAGCTGGTGCAGGTGAAAGTGCCGGTAAAGACCACCAAGGAGGTGCCGCTGGAGATCGTGGTGAAGGAGTCGGCGGGCTCTACGCTGGAGCAGATCAGCTACACCATCGCACCCAAGTCTGTTACTTTGGCGGGCGAAAAAGATGTTTTGGATGCCATCGACTCCATCGCGCTGGATACTGTATACCTGCAGGATATTACGGAGTCGCAGACACTCTATTATGAGGTCATCCCGCCGGAGAATACGGAGCTGGTGGGCGACAATCACAGCGCTACGGTGACATTCACCGTGACGGGCGTTACAGAGAAAACCGTGACCGTGAACCGGTTTGTTGTGGAACGGGTGCGGGAAGGCTTTACCGGACAGTGCACCACCGAGAGCATCCAGGTGACCATCCGGGGTTTGGCGGACGAGATCGCCGCCATCACCGACGAACAGGTCGTGGCGGTGGTGGATTTCAGCAAGCTCAGCTCGTCCGGCGAATATACCCTGCCGGTGAACATCGTGGTGAACGGCTATGACCACGTCAGCGCCAAGGGTAACTACCAGGTGAATGTGCGGCTGGATCCTGACGGAGCCGGCGAAAACGAAAGGGAAACGACATGACACAGATCGCAACTGTAAAGAGAAAACTGGAGCCGGGCTTTGTGGAAATTTCCGTGCCCCGCAAGTCCGCCTGCGGGCATGACTGCGAGGAGTGCGCCGGCTGCGGTATGACCGGAGCAGCTATCCAGGCCCGGGCCAGCGACCCCGTCGGCGTGGAGCCGGGGGACAAGGTGGTGGTTCAGAGTGAGACGAAAAAGCTGCTGGGCGTGGTGGCACTGGTTTATTTGCTGCCGGTGATCGGCTTTCTGCTGGGGTACTTCCTGTCAGAGGGGCTGGCGGAAGGCACACGCTACATCATTGCCATTGCCGCCGCTGCCGCCGCCTTCGTGCCCAGCGTATTCTATGACCGATATGCTAAACGCCATGAGGTGCTGACCTATACCGTTGTGCGTCTGTTCTGATGTTTGGATATGTACACATCTCTCCGGATAAGCTAAACGGAGAGGAGCAGCAGCTGTATCGGGCGTGCTACTGCGGTCTGTGCCACACGTTGGGCAGGCGGTATGGACTGTTCGCCCGGATGATCCTGAACTACGACCTGGTATTTCTTGCAATGCTCCTGTCTGACAGGGAGACGCCCCGGTGCGGAGAAAAACGATGCATAGTCCATCCAATCCACCCCAGGTGTTTCTGCGAAGAAACGGAGGCCCTGGATGCGGCGGCGGATGTGAGCGTGCTGCTGACCTGGTGGCAGCTGCGGGACGGCGTGGCGGATCACGGATTTTGGGGCGGATGGAAGTACAGATTTCTGTCTCTGCTTCTGCGCCGGGCGTACCGGAAGGCAAGGACGCTGCGGCCAGAGCTGGATGAACGGATCCGAACACACCTGGACAAGCTCTCGGATCTGGAGCGGAAAAAATGCGCCATTCCGGATGAAGCGGCGGACACCTTTGCACTGCTTCTGCGGGACATGGCAGCCTTGTCACCCCCGGGTATAAAGCGACGGGTGCTGGAGGAGCTGCTGTATCATATGGGGCGGTGGATCTACCTGGTGGATGCGCTGGACGACCTGAAGGAGGACAGCAGAAGCGGCAGCTACAACCCCCTGCTGCTGCGCTATGAGACCCGGGACGGGGCCTTGCGGCCGGAGGACCGGGAGCGGGTGGCGGCGACACTGGATGCCTCCATCCGCACCATGGCGGCGGCCTTTGAGCTGGCCGATTTCGGCTGCTGGAGGCGGATCATTGAAAGCGTGGTTTACGAGGGACTGTATGCGGTGGGCAACGCCGTGCTGAACGGGACCTTTCAAAAGTATACAAGAAACAGAGAACGCCAAAGGAAAGGCAGGACCCAATAATGCGTTACCCCTATGAGGTGCTGGGTGTACCCAGCTCCGCTACAGATGAAGAAGTGAAAAAGGCCTACCGGAACCTGGCCCGGAAGTATCATCCGGACAATTATCATGACTCGCCTCTGGCCGATGTGGCCCAGGAAAAGATGAAGGAGATCAACGAGGCCTACGAGGAAGTGCAGTCCATGCGCAAAAACGGCGGCGCAGGGCAGAATCCCTATGGCGGCTACGGGCGCAATCCTTATGGACAGAACCCCTACGGCGCCTATGGCGGTGGCTACGGCGGCGACCCGGCCTTTGCCCGGGTGCGCATGAGCATCGCACAGGGAGAGCTGAACCTGGCCGAGGAGCTGCTCAACGCCATGAGCGACCACAATGCCGAGTGGAATTTCCTGAAGGGCGCCATTTGCTATCGCAGAGGCTGGATGGACGAGGCCAAGCGGTACTATGAGACCGCGGTGCAGATGAACCCCAACAACCCGGAATACCGGCGCGCGCTGGACATTCTGACCGGGCAGGGGACGACCTATCAGCCCAATGGCTACGGAAACCGGTCCACCGCCACATTCGGAGGCGACACCTGCACCCGGATTTGCGGCGCACTGATCTGCGTGAACTGCCTGGCCAGCGTTGGCGGACGGTTTTTCTATTGCTGCTGAGATAATGGAGGAGGAGTGAATATGGTCAGAAGTATGACCGGCTATGGCCGCGCAAAGCAGGAGCGCAACGGACGGAGTATTACCGTGGAGGTGCGCTCTGTGAATAACCGCTATTTGGATTGCACGGTGAAAATGCCGAGAGCTTATATTTTTGCCGAGGACGCCATGAAGGCGCTGGTGCAGAAGTCCATTTCCCGGGGAAAGGTGGACGTGTTTGTCACCATGGACGCCGTGGAGGCGGATCAGACGGTGGTGCAGGTCAATGAGCCGCTGGCAAGGAGCTACTATGAGGCCCTAACCCGGCTGCAGAAAATGTTTGTGCTGTCCAATGACCTGTCACCGGTGGCACTGGCGAAATTCCCTGATGTGCTGACGGTAACTAAGGCGGAGGAGGATCTGGAGATGATCTCTGCCGACATCTGCGCCGTGCTGGAGGAGGCCCTGACCGCACACCGGCAGATGCGCTCCGTGGAGGGCGAAAAGCTATGCCAGGACATTGCGGGCCGGGCGGACACCATCGAGGCCGTTGTGGGCAAGGTGGAGGAGCGCTCCCCCCAGACTGTGGCTGAGTACCGGGATAGGCTGGAGACAAAAATGCGGGAGGTGCTGCAGTCCACCACCATCGACGAGAGCAGGATCCTCACCGAGGCGGCTATTTTTGCTGACAAGATCGCCGTGGACGAGGAAACGGTTCGGCTGCGGAGCCATCTGGCACAGCTGCGCACCATGCTCTCCGGTGACGAGCCGGTGGGGCGAAAGCTGGACTTCCTCATCCAGGAGGTGAACCGGGAGTGCAACACCATCGGCTCCAAGTGCAACGATCTGACTATCGCCCGGGATGTGGTGAACATGAAGGCTGAGGTGGAGAAGATCCGCGAGCAGGTGCAGAACATTGAGTGAGGGACGACGGATGGATCTTATTAACATCGGATTTGGCAATCTGATCTCCGCGCAGCGGCTCATTGCCATCGTCAGCCCCGACTCGGCACCGGTGAAGCGGCTGATCCAGGAATCCCGGGACAGCGGAATGCTCATCGACGCGACTTACGGGCGAAAAACGGCGGCGGTGCTTATTATGGACAGCGACCATGTGGTGCTTTCCGCACTGACTACAGAGAAGATGGCGCCCCGTTTGGGGATGAAGGTAGAAGACTTTACACAGGAGGAATTGCTTTGACCAGGGGAAAAACATTCATTATTTCGGGCCCATCCGGCGTGGGCAAGAGTACCGTTTTGAACGCGCTGCTCAAGGAATATCCGGACCTGTATTTTTCCGTTTCCGCCACGACCCGGGGACCCCGGGAAGGGGAGCTGGACGGCATACATTATCATTTTATTGAGCCGGAGAACTTCCACAGGATGATCGAGGAGGATGCCTTTTTGGAGTATGCCGAGTACGTGGGCAACTTCTACGGGACACCCAAGAAGTTCGTGGATGCCGCCATGGACCAGGGCCGGGACGTGATCCTGGACATTGAGATCCAGGGGGCGCAGCAGGTGTGTGCCAAGCGGCCGGAGACCGTGCGCATTTTCATTGCGCCGCCGTCCTGGGCCGAGCTGGAGCGGCGCCTCACCGCCCGGGGAACGGACGACGAGGACAAGGTGCAGAAGCGGCTCCTGCGGGCCAAGGTGGAGCTGAAAATGGCCGACCGGTACGACTATTTTGTGGTCAATGACACGGTGGATAACGCCGTATTCCAGCTGAAATCCATCCTCTGCGCCGAGCACTGCAAGTCCGTTGACAGGATCGAAAAGCTCCTGGTTGAATAAGTTATAATTTTTCGCCGAAAGGCAGATAGGAAGTTGATTATTATGATGCTGTATCCCGCTATGACAAAACTCACCGAGTACATTCCCAACCGCTACATGATGGTAAATGTGGTGGCGCGCCGCGCCCGCCAGATCGCCCAGGAAGCGGAGATGAACGGGGAGATCCTGGAGGAAAAGCCAGTGACCATGGCCATCAATGAGGTGGCGGAGGGCCTGTTTGACGCATCTACCATTGACACGGTGATCGACACCGACAAGTAAGTAACCACCCGCTGCAGGAGGCTGACACCATGGCGCAGATCGCCAAAATCGCAATAGAAGCGGCTACCTTTGCCATTGACAAGCCTTATGACTACCTGGTGCCCGATGGTATGGAGGTCCAGCCCGGCATGCGGGTCACCGTGCCCTTCGGCCGGGGAAACCGGCGCTCGGAGGGGATGGTGCTGGCTGTGGAGCCCGGGGTGCCGGACCGGCCGCTGAAGGCGGTGGAGGCGCTGCTGGACGAAGCGCCGCAGCTCTCCCGGGAGCAGATCCGGTTGGGGCTTTGGATGTGCCAGCGATACTTCTGCACCTTTTACGACGCGCTGCATGCGATCTTGCCCATTGGTCTGTGGTATCAGCATAGGGAGATATGGACGCTGCAGTGCGAGCCGGAGGAGGAAGCTCTCTCGGATAAGGAACGGGTGCTGCTGGATATGCTGCGGGAGAAGGAGCAAACCTTCACCGATCTGCAGGCGGCGCAGCCCCGGGCGAGGGAAATGCTGCAGAAAATGGAGGGGCTGGGCCTGGTGACCTGCCGCCGGGAATCCAGCCGCCGGGCCAGGGACAAGACGGACAAGCGGGTCTCCCTGGCCATTGCACCGGACGAGGCGGCGGAGCTGATCCGGGAGAAGAAAAAGGCGCCCCGACAGGCCGCCGCGCTGTCGTTCCTCCTGCAAAACGGGGAGACATCCCTGCATGAGCTGCTGTATTTTACCGGCGTGAGCCGCCAGGCAGTGACGCAGATGGAAAAGGCGGAGATCCTGTCCCTGCGGGAGCAGGAGGCATTTCGGGTGCAGCTGCGCCCGGCAGATCAGCAGGCGCCGGAAATTCGGCTGAACGAGGAGCAGCAGGCCGCCTATGACGAGATCCTGCAGCATATACACGGCGGTAAGCCCGGAGTGACGCTGCTGCAGGGCGTTACGGGAAGCGGAAAAACGGAGATTTACATCTGCCTGGCCCGCCGCCTGCTGGAGGAGGGGAAACGGGCTATGATCCTGGTACCGGAGATCGCCCTGACCCCGCAGATGATGCAGCGGTTTTCCATGTATTTCGGGGAGGACGTTGCGCTGCTGCACAGCGCCCTGGGCATTGCCGAGCGGTATGACCAGTATAAGCGCATCCGCCAGGGCCTGGCAAAAATTGTGCTGGGTACCCGGTCGGCGGTGTTTGCGCCGCTGCCGGACCTGGGTATGATCGTGATAGACGAGGAGCAGGAGGGCTCCTATGAATCGGAAAAGCCGCCCTGCTACCACGCCCGGGACATTGCCAAGTACCGCTGCGCCAAGGAGGGCGCATGGCTGGTGCTGGGGTCGGCGACCCCTACGGTGGAAACGGCTTACCTGTCCCAGACCGGCGACTATCACTTATCCCTGCTGCGAAAGCGGTATAACGAAAACGCACTGCCGCAGGTCTCATTGGTGGACATGCGGCAGGAGCTGAAGCAGGGGAACTACACCTCCATCAGCCGCCGCCTGTATGAGGAGATCCGGGAGAATTTGGAGCTGGGGCAGCAGACGATCCTGTTTCTGAACCGGCGGGGCAACAGCCGGCAGATGATATGCCCCGGCTGCGGGTATGTGCCTCAATGCCCCCGGTGCAGCGTGTATCTGACCTATCACTCCGCCAACCGGCGGATGATGTGCCACTACTGCGGGTATTCCGAGCCCTTTGCGCCGGATTGTCCGCAATGCGGCGAGCCGTTTAAGCCCATTGGCTCCGGTACGCAGAAGGTGGAGCAGGAGCTGCGGGAGCTGTTTCCGGACACGCCCATCCTGCGGATGGACGCAGATTCCGTGGGAACGCAGCACGAAAAAATGCTGCAGAAATTTGAAAAGGAAAGAATTCCTATCCTTTTGGGCACACAGATGGTGGCCAAGGGATTGGATTTTGATAATGTGACGCTGGTGGGCGTTTTGGCGGCGGACCAATCGCTGTATGTAGACCACTATCGGGCCGCGGAGCGCACTTTCGTGCTGCTGACGCAGGTGGTGGGACGGGCCGGACGAGGCAGCAAAGCGGGCCGGGCGGTTATCCAGACCTACACACCGGAAAACGAGGTGCTGCGCAACGCCGCGGCCCAGGATTACGAGAGTTTTTTCCGACGGGAGATCGACCTGCGTCGGATCCGGCGGGAGCCGCCCTTTTCCGACGAGACGGTGCTGACGGTGACCGGACCGGAGGAGGCGGACGTGCGCCGGGCCTGCACGCAGGTGCGGGACAGTCTGCGCCGGGCCATTTCTCAGGCGCCCTATGCCGGGATGGACCTGGAGGTGCTGGGCCCTGCGCCGGCCAGCGTTGTGAAGGTGAACAACCGCTACCGCTACCGCATCACCGTGGTGGGGAAATGCACCGCGCCGGTGCGGAGGCTGCTGGCGGCCTACATGAAGGAATTTGCCAGGAGAAAGGAAAACCGTACACTGCATATTTTTGCGGAGTGCAACCGTATGAATTAAACGCATGATGGAGGATGAATTATGGCACTGCGAAAGATCGTTCTGCAGGGCGACGAGTGTTTGACCAAGGTTTGCCGCCCGGTTACTGATTTTAACAGCCGTCTGCACACACTGCTGGACGACATGACGGACACGCTGCTGGATTCCGGAGGCGTAGGATTGGCCGCACCCCAGGTGGGTATCCTGCGCCGCGCGTGCGTGGTGCTGAACGAGGATGACGAGGTCATTGAGCTGGTGAACCCCGAGATCATTTTCACTGACGGAGAGCAGACGGGACTGGAGGGCTGCCTGAGCGTACCGGGGAAATACGGCATCGTTACCCGCCCGGAGGTGGTGCGCGTCCGGGCTCAGGACAGAAACGGCGACTTTTTTGAGGTGGAGGATTCCGACCTCACGGCCCGGTGCTTCTGCCACGAGATCGAGCATCTGGACGGGCACCTGTTCATTGAGCACACGGATCACCTGATGACCGAGGAGGAGCTGCAGGAGTTCATCCGCCGGCAGGAGGAAAGCGAGGACTAAGGATGCGGATTCTATTTATGGGAACGCCGGAGTTTGCTGTGGAGCAGCTGAGGCGCCTGGTGGAGACCGGCCACGAGATCTGCGGCGTGTTCACACAGCCGGATAGACCCAAGAACCGGGGCATGAAAATGACCTTTTCACCTGTAAAGGAATATGCCTTAACACAGGGCTTGGAGATTTATCAGCCCACAAAAATGCGGGACGGCAGCGCTCTCGCCATTGTTGAAAAGCTGCAGCCGGAGCTGACGGTGGTGGCGGCCTACGGGCGCATCCTGCCGGAGGACATTTTAGCGGTGCCGCCGTTGGGGTCCATCAACGTACATTCCTCTATCCTGCCCCAATACCGGGGGGCTGCGCCCATCAACTGGGCCATTTTGGACGGGTGCAGGGAGACCGGCGTTACTATTATGCACATGGCCAAGGAGCTGGACGCGGGGGACATTATCTGCGTGAAGAAAACGGAGATACTTCCGGATGAGAACGCCCAGGAGCTGACCCATCGCCTGGCGCTGCTGGGTGCGGACGCCCTGGAGGAGGCCGTGGCGCAGCTGGCAAGCGGCACGGCGACCCGGATGCCTCAGGATCACAGCGCCTTTACCTACGCGCCTATGCTGAGTAAGGAGCTTTCGCCCATGGATTGGAATAAGCCGGCCCAAAAGCTGCACGATCAAGTGCGGGGGCTGATCCCCTGGCCCTGCGCCAGCACGGAGCTGGGCGGAAAAAAAGTGAAGATCTTTAAAACGAAGATCGGTGAAAAAACAAACGCCGGGGCCGGGACGATTTTGACTGCTGGAAAGCAGGGTCTGGAGATCGCCTGCGGCGACGGATGCAGCCTGTGGATCCTGGAAATGCAGGCCGAGGGCGGCAAGCGCATGATGGCGGCGGATTATCTCCGGGGCCATCCCATTGAGACGGGAAAATGAGCGAGAACAGAAAAATGACCGCCCGGGACACGGCGCTGGAGGTACTGATGCAGGTGGAGCGGGCCAATGCCTGGTCCGACGGCAGCCTCAAGCGCACTATCGCCAAAAACGGGCTGGAGGGCCGGGAGGCGGCCCTGGCCACAAGACTGGCCTACGGCGTGATCCAAAACCGCACACTGCTGGACTACTATATCTCCTGCTACTGCGTGCAGAAGGCCCACAAGCTGGAGCCGGTGATCCGCAATATCCTGCGCATCGGCGGGTACCAGATTCTGTTTATGGACAAGATCCCCCACCGGGCCGCCGTAAACGAGGCGGTGGAGATGTGCCGGCGAAACGGCCGGCCCCGGGCAGCCGGCATGGTCAACGCCGTGCTGCGGAAATTTGTGACCAACTGGATGAATATGCCGGAGATACGCTGCAGCGGAACGGCGGAATATTTGTCCATCCGATACAGCCACCCGCTGTGGCTGGTGAAAAGACTGCTGGATCTGCTGCCGCCTGAGGAGGCGGAGCAGTTTCTGCGGGGGAACAACGAGATCATTCCCACTACCATCCACACAAACCTGCTCAAGACCGACGACGAGACCCTGGTGGAGGAGCTGAGGCAGGCGGGAATCGCGGTGGAACCCCATCCGTGGCTGGAGCATTGCTTCACCGTGAGCGGCACGGGCAATCTGGAGCGGCTGCCGGCCTTTACGGAGGGGCGCTTCATGGTACAGGATGCCGCCGCGCACTTGGTTTCGGTGGTGGCCGGGGCCCAAAAGGGCGACCGGGTGCAGGACGTATGCGCCGCACCGGGGGGAAAGTCCTTTGCCACCGCCATTTCCATGGGGGGAGAGGGCGAGATCATCGCCTGCGACATCCATCCGCACAAGCTGAAGCTCATTGACAGCGGCGCCCGGCGCCTGGGCATCGGATGCATCCGCACCATGCTGGCGGATGCCCGGGAGCATCATACGGCCTGGGATCGGGCGGCGGATGTGGTCATCGCCGACGTGCCCTGCTCGGGCCTGGGGATCATCCGCAAGAAGCCCGACATCCGCTACAAGGATCCCAAGGAGCTGGGACAGCTGCCCGGGATCCAGCGGGCGATATTGGACAATGTGTGCGAATATGTGCGGCCCGGCGGCGTGCTGGTGTACTCCACCTGCACGGTGCTGCCGGAGGAGAACGAAGCCGTGACGGACGGCTTTTTGCAGGCACATCCCGAATTTGAAATGACGCCGTTTGCCCTGCCGCTGCCCATCGGGCGCTGCGGGGGACGACTGACCCTGTGGCCCCAACGCAGCGGCACGGACGGCTTTTACATCTGCCGCATGCGCAGAAAGGACTAGAAACGCAGAATGGGAGGGAAGCTTACTTGGTTGACATAAAATCCATGACCCTGGAGGAAATGGGAGAATACTTCCGCCGGCTGGGTGAGCCGGCCTTCCGGGCCAGGCAGGTGTTTACCTGGCTGCACCGGGGTGTGCGGTCCTTCGACGAGATGAGCAATCTTTCCAAGGCGCTCCGGGCCAAGCTGACGGCCGACTGCCGCATTACGGCGCCCACTGTGGCGAGGAAGCAGGAATCCCGGCTGGACGGTACTATCAAGTATCTTTGGGAGCTGCAGGATGGTAACTGCATCGAGACCGTTCTCATGCAATACCACCACGGCAACACCGTGTGCATCTCCTCCCAGGTGGGGTGCCGCATGGGCTGCGCCTTCTGCGCGTCCACCATTGCCGGGCGGGTGCGGGATTTGGCTCCATCTGAGATGCTGGATCAGGTGCTGTTTACCCAGATGGACTCCGGGAGGGAGATATCCAATATCGTGCTCATGGGCATCGGGGAGCCCCTGGATAACCGGGACAACGTGCTGAAGTTTCTGGAGCTGGTGAACCATCCCGACGGGATGCACATTGGCATGCGGCACATCAGCCTGTCTACCTGCGGCGTGATCCCGGGCATCGAGTTTCTGGCGCAGCAGCATCTGCAGCTGACGCTTTCCGTGTCCCTCCATGCGCCGGACTCAGAGACGAGATCCCGCATTATGCCGGTGAACCGGAAATATGATGTGGAGGAGCTGTTTGCCGCCTGCCACCGGTATTTTCAGGCCACCGGGCGGCGAATTTCCTTTGAATACGCCATGATCGACGGGGTGAATGACCACGACTGGCAGGCGGACCTCATTGCAAAGAGGCTGGCGGGCATGCCGGGCCATGTGAATCTGATCCCGCTGAACGATGTGGTGGAGAGCCCATTCAAGCCCAGCCGCCGGGTGGCGGCCTTTCAAAAACGGTTGGAGTCCCACGGCGTCACCGCCACGGTGCGGCGGAGCCTGGGGGGAGATATTGACGCATCCTGCGGCCAGCTGCGCCGCAAGGCTATGGAAGAAAAGGGGGGAGCCGGGAAGCCATGAGGATCTGGAGCATATCGGACATCGGCCTTGTGCGGCATGAAAACCAGGATGCCTATGAGACGATGCTCATCGGCGAGTACACCGCTGCGGTGGTCTGCGACGGCATGGGCGGCGCTGCCGGAGGGGCAGTGGCCAGCCGGCTGGCGGTGCAGACCTACCGAAAGCAGATGGAGGCAAATCTCCGCAGCCACATGACAATGGATCAGCTGAAGGAGGTTTCCGGCTTTGCCATTGCGGCGGCCAATGACGCCATTCGCCGCCGGGGGCAGGA
The DNA here is from genome assembly GCA_963655625.1 of uncultured Eubacteriales bacterium. GTDB lineage: Bacteria > Bacillota > Clostridia > Oscillospirales > Oscillospiraceae > Vescimonas. The sequence continues at coordinate 14,707 of CAVKFX010000037.1, forward strand.
GGAACCCTCCGTGCAGGGTATGGGTACCACGCTGGTGGCCGCCATCATTCGGGGCGAGGATATTCTCATCAGCAATGTGGGCGACAGCAGGGCCTATCTGCTATCAAGCACGGGTATCCGGCAGATCTCCCGGGACCATTCCCTGGTGGGCTCTATGGTGGAGCAGGGAAATATGACCGCCGAGCAGGCCAAAAAGCATCCGGGGCGGAATCTGATCACCCGGGCTCTTGGGCCGGAGGAGAGCGTACAGGATGATGAATTTACCTATAAATGGAAGCAGGGAGACTATCTGCTTTTATGTACGGACGGATTGGTGAACACGGTCAGCGACCAGGAGCTGCTGTTCGAGGTGGTTCATACGGAGGAGCCCGAGCACTGCCTGAAAAGATTGGTTGATCTGTCCGCAAGCCGCGGCGCGCCGGATAATGTTACGGCGATCCTGCTCAAGAACATTTAAAGGAGATTGCGTTATGGATAAATACATAGGAAAAATGCTGGATAACCGCTATGAGATCATCGAGCTGATCGGCTCGGGCGGCATGGCTAATGTATATCGGGCCAAATGCCACCGGCTCAACCGAATGGTAGCCATCAAGATCCTGAAGGCTGATATGGCTGAAAATGAGGAGATCCGCCGCCGCTTCCGGGATGAGAGTCAGGCTGTGGCCCAGCTTTCCCACCCCAATATCGTGTCTATTTATGATGTCTCCACCAGCGGTGACACAGAGTATATCGTCATGGAGCTAATCGACGGCATAACCCTGAAGCAGTATATGGCCCGCCGGGGCGAAATGGATTGGCGGGAGTCCCTGCACTTTATCATACAGATCATGCGCGCCCTGGAGCACGCCCACAGCCGCGGGATCATCCACCGGGACATCAAGCCCCAGAACATCATGGTTCTGCGGGACGGCAGCGTGAAGGTGGCCGACTTCGGCATTGCCTGCCTGCAGAACAACGCCCAGACCATGACCCAGGACGCCCTGGGCTCGGTGCATTATATTTCTCCGGAGCAGGCCCGGGGGGAGCATATCGACGCCCGGTCGGACATCTATTCCGCCGGCGTGGTACTCTATGAGATGCTGACGGGCCGCCTGCCCTTTGAGGGGGATTCTGCGGTATCTGTTGCCATCCAGCACCTAAGCTCTGTGCCCCTGGCCCCCAGCGACATCCGGGAGGATGTGCCCAAGGCCCTGGAGCTGATCTGCATGAAGGCCATGTGCGCCAACATCAACAAGCGCTACAGCACAGCCACGGAGATGCTGGAGGATCTGGAGAGCTTCCGCAAGAACCCCAATGTGGATCTGGAATACATCCGGGAGGAGCTGACGGAGCAGGAGGACACCGAGCCCACCCGGTATATCAGCAAAAAGGAGATCCACGAGGCTGTGCAGGGTAAGAAGGAAACAGCTGTGAAGGAGGAGAAACCGGAAAAGACGGGCATTGCAGGCACTAAGAACGAGAAAAAACGCATGGCCATTCTCATTGGCTCCTTTGCCGCCGCACTGCTGGCGATTTTCCTGATATTTACGCTGATCTTTGACGGGTTCGGCGGCGGAGGGGAAAAGGATGGCTACAAGGTGCCGAACATCCTTGGCATGACCGTGGAGCAGGCCGAGAATATGTCTGAGATCAAGGGGATTTTCAGCATCGAAGTGGTGGGCACCAAGGAGAGCAGCAAATACACCGAAGGACAGATCATCTCCCAGGATCCCACCGAGGGTACAATGCGGAAAAATAACCTGACCATTCAGGTCTATGTGTGTGCCAAGGAGGAAAAAGCCTTTATGCCTACCGTGACCGGCTCGAGTGAATCGGAAGCAAAGGAGCTGCTGAGCAACATGAACATGAATCTGAGTGTGCAGGTGCAGCCCAAGAGCTCGGATACGGTGGAAAAGGGATTGGTTATCAGCACCTCTCCCGAGGCCGGCAGCCAGATCAAAAAGGGCAATACCGTGATCCTGTATATCAGCACCGGACGGGAAATCAAGCCCGTGACCGTCATCAACTTTGTGGGTATGACGGAGGAAAAGGCCATGACCGAGGCCGAGAAGCTGGGCCTGGTGGTGGGCACCAGCTCCAGCGAATACAGCGACGAGCCCGCCGGAACGGTCATCCGTCAGAGCATTTCCGTGGGCACCGAGGCCAAGACCGGCGATAACATTTACTTCACGGTCAGCAAGGGCCCGGAGAATAAAGAGATCGATGTGCCCAATGTGGCGGGTGCCAGCGAGAACGCCGCCCGGAAGCTGCTGGAGAGCCTGGGCTTCCAGGTAGAGGTGCAGTGGGAGAATGGCGAAAAGGTGGATAACGCCGTGGTGAAGAGTTATTCGCCCAGTGGCTCCGCGGAAAGCGGCAGCACCATCACCATCGTCATGGGCACCGCGTCCCAGGGGCCCGGCACATCCGACCACACCGACGACATGGACAACTGATGAGAGGACGCATTGAGAAAGCGCTCAGCGGGTTCTACTATGTGAACGTGGGGCAGCAGGTGCTGCAGTGCCGCGCCAGAGGGAAATTCCGCAGGGAGGGCACCAGCCCTCTGGTGGGGGACTGGGTGCAGGTGCGGGAGCTGGGCGGCGGCGAGGGCTTCGTGGAGGAGATCGAGCCGCGCAAGAATTGCTTTGCCCGGCCGTCGGCGGCCAACATTGACCAGCTGGTCATCATCGCCTCAGCCGCTGTCCCGGTGACGGATCCCTACCTCATTGACCGCATTGCCGCCATCGCCGCCCTGAAGGGATGCGGCGTGCTGGTGTGCCTGAACAAAACCGACCTGGATCCGGCGGATGAACTGTTCTGCATCTACACCCGATCGGCGATCCCGGTGCTGCGGGTCAGCGCGGAGACGGGGGAAGGAATGGACGCCCTGCGGGAGCAGATCCGCGGCAAGCTCAGCGTTTTTACGGGAAATTCCGGCGTGGGCAAGTCCAGCATTCTGAACTGCCTGTGCCCGGAGCTGTCCCTGCAGGTGGGGGAGGTCAGCCAGGCTCTGGGCCGCGGCCGGCACACCACCCGCCATGTAGAGATGTTTCCGGTGGAGGAGAATACCTGGGTCATCGACACGCCGGGCTTTTCCTCCTTTGACACGGAGGAGCTGAGCCTGGAGCTGCAGGCACACCTGCCGGAGACTTTTCCGGAGTTTCTGCCGTATTTGGGGCAGTGCCGCTTTGTGGGGTGCAGACACATCAAGGAAAAGGGCTGCGCCGTGCTGCAGGCCGTGCGGGACGGCGCCATTCCCAAGGAGCGCCACAGGAGCTATGTGCGGCTGTGGGAGGAGGTCAAAGACCTTCGGCCGTGGGATATAAAGTAAAAAAAACGCTGTCGCTTCCGGTTGCGGAAGCGGCGGCGTTTTTTGTGGGCACCCATGACGGCCGGGCTGCGTATACTGCCAATAGAGGAGGGTTATTATGAGACGGTGGAATTGCGGGCGCGGCATCGGGATCTGCGCGCTGGCATTGGGCTTGGGAATCCTCGTCGCCGCCATATTTCCGGTGGGCTGCCTGATGTTTATTGTGGCTTTTCTGCTCATTGTCTGCGGCATATGCTGTATGCGGCAATGAAAGGAGGGAGAGAAGTGAAGATCATCGTTTGGAAGGCTCCGGCATTTTTGCGCGGGATCTTGCGGTGCTTATTCTGTCCGAAGGAATAGGATAGGATCCCCTTTCATACAATGAGGCAGGTTACAATATGAGAGGGTGATAGAAGTGGACACAGAACTGAAATTTGAGCAGATCCCATGCTATGATCTGCTGACAAAGGCGGCTACGACCCACGAGGAGACTACGGAAACAAATCTGCCGGACTACTGCGCCACGGCTTCCAGGATCCTGGATGCCAGCGGGCTGCTGCTGGTGCGGGAAAAGCAGCCGGCAGAGGGATTGATACGGGGCGAGGTGCGAGTGAGCATACTGTACCTCTCCGAGGAGACGGAGGGCCTGCAAAGCGTCACAGTGATGGTGCCTTTTTCCTGCGAACTCAGCGACCCCAAGCTGCGGGAGTGCCAGATGCTGCAGGTACATAGCAGACTACTTCTGTGCGAGGCAAAGCTCATCACAGGGCGAAAGCTGTATCTGCGGGTGATCCCGGAGCTGACGGTGCTGGGCTTTGGCAGAAAAACCCTGCGCCTATGCTGCGGGGCGGAGGGAAAAGGTCTGCAGCTCCGACAGAAAAAACAGCAGCTTTCGCTGCTGAGTATGGTGGAGGAGCGATCCTGCACCACGGCGCAGGAATTTGACATCGGCCCCAACGGCGCGGAGGAGATCCTGCTGAACCAGGTGCTGCCCCGGGTCACCAGCAGCCAACAGATCGGCAGCAAGCTGGTCATCAAGGGGGAGATCGATATTTCCGCCCTGATCCGGACAGCGGACCGCAAGCTCCAGGGGATCGTGCAGACGGTGCCATTCTCCCAGATTTTGGACGGCATCACCGTGCCTGCCGAGAGTGCTGTCCAGGTGGAGGCCGCGCCGGCGGAGTGGGATCTGCGGCTGGTGCGCGGAGAGGGCGGCTGCCGCATGGGCCTTACAGCCCGGATCATGCTGCAGGTGTTTGCCTATCACAGGCGGGAGGTCTGTTATATTACTGACCTTTACAGCACCTGCTGCACAATGAAAACTCAGGCGGAGACGGTATCCGTCACCCAGCGCGACAGGCCTGTATGCGTCCGGGAATGGGCGGAGGAGCTGCTGGAATCCGGCCGGGGCTCCCTGTTTGCCTATGTCACCTCTTTCGACTGCGGCAGCACAATCACACGCTGCGACGGCGGGCGGGCGGAGCTCTCTACCACGGTGCGGATGAAGATCCTCTACCAGGACGAGAACGAAGCGCCTGTCACCGCGGAACGCAGCCGGGAGATCAGCGCCGGCATGGAGGGCTGCCCGGATACCGTTTGGCTGGGCAGCGGACTGCCGGAGCTGCGGGGCAATGCCGGAAAATGCCAGGTGCGCGTGCCGGTCTGCTTTGTCGGAAGTATAGGTGAGACTACAGAGCTGCAGACCGTATGCGCCGTGGAGGAGGTCACAGAGGAAGTGCCGCAGGCTCAGCCATCCATTGTTCTGCGCAGGCCCCGCCCTGGGGAGTGTCTGTGGGACATCGCCAAGCAGCACGGCAGCAGCGAGGAGGCCATCCGCCAGTGCAACCATCTGGAGGAGGACGCCCTGCCGGAGGGGATGATACTGATCCCGGTGCTGAAGGCATAAAAAATCCGCCCGACGATCTCGTCGGGCGGATTTTGCCGATCACTGTTAGTGCTGGGCAAAGCGGGAGAGGAACTGCCGGGTGCGCTCCTCTTTGGGGTGGGTGATGACCTCCTTGGGGTCGCCCTGCTCCACAATGACGCCGCCGTCCATAAAGATGACGCGGTCCGCCACATCCCGGGCGAAGCTCATCTCGTGGGTGACGATGACCATGGTCATGTGCTCCTCGGCCAGCTGGCGGATGACCTTGAGAATTTCGCCGGTGAGCTCCGGATCCAGGGCGGAGGTGGGCTCATCGAAAAACAGGATCTCCGGCTCCATAGCCAGGGCCCGGGCAATGGCCACCCGCTGCTGCTGGCCGCCGGAGAGCTGGCAGGGATAGGCGTCCGCCTTGTCCGCCAGGCCCATTTTCTCCAGCAGGGACATGGCCTTTTTCTCCGCCTCCTCCTTGCTGCGGCCCAGGACATGGATGGGCGCGTCCGTGAGATTCTTCAGCACGGAGAAGTGGGGGAACAGGTTGAAATTCTGAAACACCAGGCCGAAGCGGCTGCGGATCTTCTTCAGCTGCTGCTTATCGGCGTAGACGGACACGCCCTGGTCGTTATTTTTGGCGGCATAGTCGCCGGAATAGAGCAGGTCGCCGCTGTCCATCTGTGTGAGCAGTGTGGCGCAGCGCAGGAGGGTGGACTTGCCGCTGCCGGAGGGGCCGATGATGGCCACCACTTCGCCCTGGGCCACGGTAAGGCTGATGTCCTTGAGTACGTGGAGCTGAGAGTCATTGAAGCTCTTTTTAACATTTTTGATTTCTAATACGTTCATTTCTCGCAGCCCCCTTATTGATAATAATCCATCCGCTTTTCAATGCGGCCCATGACCACATCCACGATGCCGTTGAACAGGAAGTAGAAGATGCCCGCAATGAGGAAAGGCATGAAGCTGGTCTGGGAATTAGCGATCTGCTTGCCGATGGTGAACAGCTCCTCATAGGACACGCAGAAGGCGATGGAGGTGTCCTTTACCAGGGTGACCACCTCGTTGGTGATGCTGGGCATAATGCGCTTGACCACCTGGGGCAGAATGATGCGCAGGAAGGTCTGGAGCTTGGTATAGCCCAGGACGCCGGCGGCCTCATACTGGCCCACGGGCATGGAGTCGATGCCGCCGCGGTAAATTTCCGCGAAGTAGGCGGCATAGTTGATGGCAAAGGCAATGACCACGGGAATGAGCTTATTCCGGGCCACGCCCATGTCCGGAAACAGATAGTGCGGGCCATAGGTGACCGCCAGGAGCTGCAGCATCAGGGGGGTGCCGCGCAGAACGGAGATGATAAAGCGCATCACAGAGGACACGACCTTGCTCTTGCTCATGCGCAGCAGGGCAAACAGCATGCCCAGGGGAAGGGAAAACAGCAGGGTCAGGAAGAAAATGGCGCAGGTATTGCCCAGGCCCTCGCTCATTTTCAGGATCATGGTGGATAATGTCATAGCCTCTCCTCAACTCTATTGTAGGCACACGAGCCCGGAAGCCCCGCAGGGAGGGGCTTCCGGGAGGTGCGTTGGTTACTTTTTATACTTTGGATGGTTTAGTTCAGGAACAGGAGGTTATTGACGACGTCGGGATACTTCTCGGCGATCTTGGCATAGGTGCCGTTATCCACCAGAGTCTTGACGGCCCCCTCGATGGAGGCGCACAGCTCCTTGTCATCGGCGCGGAAGGCGATGCCGTACTGCTCGGCGCCCAACTCCTCGCTCAGGACGGTGAAGCCGGCGTTCTTTTCGGCATAGGAGGTGGCAACGGGCTTATCCACGATCACGGCATCCACGGCGCCGCCGCTCAGCTCAGTGAAGCACTTGAGGAAGCTGTCGCAGCGAACCAGGGACTTAAAGGTAGCGGTGAGGGACTCCAGGTCGCCGCCCTCGCTGAGCAGGCTGTCGCCGGAGGTACCCTGCTGCACGGCTACGACTTTGCCGGCCAGGTCAGCGGAGGACTTGATATCGCTGCCTTCCTTGACCATGATGACCTGGGTGTTGTCATAGTAGGGGGTGGAGAGGGTATAGCCGGCTTCCTTCATGCTGTCGAGGAT
>CAVKFX010000038.1:0-7068 GCA_963655625.1 uncultured Eubacteriales bacterium
TTCTTCTGGATCTCCAGCAGGTTGGGCATCGCCATGACCTCTTCGTGTCTGGCAAAATTCTTACGCAGGGTTTTGCCGTAATACTTGTCCTTGGCCATCTTCAATACTCACGCCTTTCTTGCTTTTATCTCAACTTGATTTGCTTACTGTTTTCGGGGCTTTAGCGGGGTGCGCGCCGGATCATTTGTGACACGCGCGGGTTTGTTGTTTCTTTTGCAGCCCGCCCGCTTGTATTTTTCATCGAGAGATGCTATCCTATGAACAGATTTTAAAAGGGGATATGTCCCCACTATCCGAACATAATCGATTCATTATAGCAGGGAAAGAGCCTGCTTGTCAATAGGTTTTTGTGTTTTTCCGGGCTTTGGCCCGGATTTTTTGTTTTGGGGAGCAAGCGGGCCATTGAGGACGCCGGCCCCTACGGATAGGAGGCCCCTGCGCGGCAGAAATAGCCGTGCAGGGGCCTCCTTATATAATGCACAATCTAATTACGGCATCTTGACTTCGTCTGTGGGGGCGGAGAGCTCCCCGGATTTCGGTGCCAAAGCCTCCACGGCTTCCGCGGCCTCGGCATTGGCGCCCTCACTATAGGTCAGGTCGCTCTCGGTGACCTTGCGCAGCTCCTTACGGCTAATGATGTCGTACATGCAGGGCACCACCAGCAGGGTCATGAGGGTGGCGTAGACCAGGCCGCCGATGCACACCAGGGCCATGGGCTGCATGAGCGCCGTGCCCGCATCGCCGCCGAAGGCCATGACCAGCAGGCCCAAAATCGTTGTGATGGACGTCATGAGGATGGGCCGCAGGCGGGTAACGCCGGCCTCGATGATGGCCTCCCGCCGATTTCTGCCCTCCAGACGCAGCTGGTTGATATAGTCCACCAGCACGATGCCGTTGTTGACGATGACACCCACCAGCATCACAAAGCCGATGAGAGACACCACGCTCAGCTCCACCCCGCTCACCAGCAGGATGATAAAGCCGCCGGTGAAGGCCAGGGGGATGGTGAACATGACAATGAACGGCGACTTCAGGGACTGGAACTGGGCCACCATCACCAGGTACACCAGCAGGATGCCCAGCACCAGCATCAGCAGCAGCTGCTGCATGGCGTCCATGATAGTCTCGTTTTCGCCGCTGAATTCCGTGGTCACTCCATCGGGCAGGGTGAGACTCTCTACCGCCCGGATGGCCTCGGCAGACACCTTGGTCACATTATGATCCTCGTCCACCTGAGCCGTCACATTGATGCAGCGGCGCTGCTCCTGACGGTTGATGGTGCTGAGGCTTACAGTGCGCTCCATGGTGGCCACCTCTCCCAGGCGGAAGCTCTCACCGGAGCTGCCGGAGGACACGCTCCCCAATGTGGATGCCGAGCCGCCCATAGCACCGCCCGTCATGGAGCTGTCCATAGAGCCACCCATGATGCCGCTCATGGAGGAATCGGGAGTTATCTCCAGGTCCAGCAGATGGTCCAGATCCACCGTCTGCTCCTCCGGCAGAGCGATGGTGACTCCCATATCCTGGCTGTCCAGGGTCATATCCGATCCGCTGGTGGCAGTGGACAGAGCCGATGCCACCTGCATATACACCTGCGCCACGGTCATACCGTGCTTCATGGCCTTAGCCCGGTCCACCGTCAGGTGGACGGCGGGCACCGCATCGGTCAGGCCATCGGAAACTGCCTGCACGCCCTCCACGGAGCCGATCGCCTCCCCCACGGTTTTGGCTGCCGCCTGCAGGTCCTCCATATTCTCGCCGTAGACCCGCAGGGAAATGCCGCTGCCGGTCATCATCTGGGTCATATTGTCCGCCGCGCCGGCATAGGACACCGTACACTCCATATCCCGGCACAGCTCCACGATCTTCTTGCCGGCGGCATCGCCGCTCTCCCCCTCGGGGACGATGACATAGGCGGTGACATCATACGCGCCGGTGCTGCCGTCCATGCCCGACAGGGACATGCCCATGCCGGAGGACATGGCCGCGCCCACGGTCTGCACGTTTTCAGCGGTCATGGCCCGGCGGGTCACCTCGTCCGCCAGCTCCGCCGCCTTTTCATAGCTGCAGCCCTCGGGCATGGTGACGGTGACGCTGACGGTGTTCAGGTCGATCTTCGGCATGAACACGAAGCCACGCTGCAGCGTCAGCAATGCCGAGCCCGCCAGCAGCACCACCGCCACCCCCAGCACCACAGCCTTGTGCCCCAGGGACCATGACACAGCCCTGCGGTAACCGGGATAGATCTTATCCAGCAGGCCGGGCTTGATGGGCTTATTCTTTTTCAGCATCCCTGCCGCCATGGCCGGCACCAGGGTCAGGGCAATGATCAGACTGGCCAAAAGCGAGAATGTCATGGTCAAGGCCAGGTCCGTGAACAGCTGCTTGGTGATGCCCTCCACGAACACGATGGGCAGGAACACACACACGGTGGTCAGAGTGGAGGAGGTAATGGCCCCCAGCACCTGGCCCGCGCCGGCCACCGCCGCCTGGCGGACATTGGCTCCCTTGGCGCGCAGGCGATAAATATTCTCAATGACCACCACGGAGTTATCCACCAGCATGCCCACTGCCACGGCCAGGCCCGACAGGGAAATCATGTTAATGGTCACGCCGCAGAAATACATAAGCACCACCGCGAAAATAACGCTGATGGGGATAGACACCAGGGTGATGACCGTGGGGCGCAGGTCCTTTAAGAACAGGTACAGGATCAGTATGGCAAACAGCGCGCCCCAGGCCAGGCTGGATAAGATAGAGTCAATGATGATGCGGATATAGTCCCCCTGGTCCATAAGGGGCGTGAAGGCCAGGCCGTCATACGCCTGCTTCAGCTCCTGGAACCGGGCGGAAATATTCTCCGACACCTCCGCCGTGGCGTAGGTGGACTGCTTATTGAACATGACGATGACGCCGTTTTCCCCGTTGAGCTTGGCGTAGATCTCCCCGGAGTTATCCGTGACGAAAACCTCCGCCACGTCCTCCAGCCGAATAGGCTCCACCCCCTCCATGCCCAGGTCAAACAGCACCAGTTGCTGCAGCTCCTCCCGGGTAGAAATACTATCGCCCACGGAGACCATGTACTGCACGCCGTCCTGCTCCACATAGCCCGCCGGCATAGAGAAATTCTGCGCCGCCAGCAGCGCGCTGATGGTGCTGAGCTGCAGGACGCCATCCAGGTTCGTCTGCTCCAGGGCGGAGGAGCGGCTCTGCTCCAATGTTGCAAGACCCGACTCCACCTGGGTCAGGGCGGTGTCGATCTGAACATTTCCGGAGACGATCTGCTGGGCGCCGTCGGCCACGGTCATGACGCCGGAGGTGATTTTCTCCACCAGCTCTGCCACGGCGCCGTTATCCTCCTTAAAGCGTCGGATCTCCTCCTGCAGGTCCCGCAGCTGCTGGGCAGTCTTTTCGATCTCCTCCTGCAGCCGGTCCCAATCGGCGCCCAGAGCGGCCAGGCGCAGATCCAGCTCCGCCCGCTCTGACTCCAGGCGGATATAGCCACTCTCGGCCTTGATGGCGGCGATCTGCTCTTCTTTCTGCTCCTGGGTTAAAAGCGGGTCATTCTCGACGGCGGCGATACGGGCGTCATAGACCGCCTTTTTTGCGTCCAGCTCCGTCTTGCGCTGCAGGATGCTCTGCAGCTCGTTCAGCTTCTCCTGCAGCTGGGCCTGCCTGGCGTCCATCTGGCGCAGGCTGTCCCGCACAGACTCCAGGGCCTGGGTGGCCGCCTGGGTCACGGCGCCTGCCTCCGCCGTGCGGATGGCGGCCTTGGCGTCCAGCAGCCGGCTGCGGGTCTGCTCCAGCTGGGCCTGAGCGGCGTCCAGCTGTCCATTCACCGCAGCGGCCAGCTTCGCAGACAGGGCATCCAGCTTCTTCTGGCTGAGGATCACATTCATCTGCCGCTGCAATACGCCGCTGACAGACACACTGGCCACCCCTGTGATGCCCTCCATCTTGCCGGCCAAGGTATTCTCCACAAATTCCGACAGCTCCGCAACGTCCATGCCCTCCCGGGACACGGCGGCAATCTCCACAGGCAGCATGGAGGGGTTGATCTTCAGCACATAGGGCGTGCCCACGGAATCATCCCAGTCGCCCTGGAGAGCGGCGATCTTCTGCTGGATGTCCACGCCGGTGGAATCCATGTTCACCCCCTGCTCAAACTCCAGCACCACCATGGACATACTATTTTGGCTGGAGGATGTGATATGCTTGATCTCATTCAGCGTGGCCATGGATTGCTCCAGAGGCTTTGTTACGTCCGCCTCCACCGTCTCCGGGCTGGCCCCCATGTCGGTGGTCACAATGACCACATAGGGGAAGTCCATGTTGGGCAGCAGATCCGGTGTCATCTTGAGGTAGGCTACCACCCCCAACACCAGTATAGCCAGTACCGCCACAAATACGGTGAGAGGTTTTTTTACGCTGAATTTCGGCATCCGGTCCACTCCTTTTCGGGGACATATTTCAGGAATATATTTTGTTGAGGAACATATTGACCCATATTACATCATTGCAAGCAGTTTAGCATGGCGCGAAATTTTTTTCAAGCGGCGGAGCGTACTGTTTACGAAACCGTTACAAAAACTAAACAGGCCGCAGGATTTTCAAGCGGTTCTGCGGATATTGAGGATCCGCAGAAAAAGAGACGGGCCGCCTGCTTGCGCAGGCGGCCCGTCTCTTGAAGGGGGGTATGAAAAAATTTGGAGAACTTATTTCTTGGCGGCATCGGCGGCCCGGGCCTCCTCCTCCGCGTCGATGGTGGCCATATGGTCCAGCATACGCACCACCTGGCAGCTGTAGCCCCACTCATTGTCGTACCAGGCAATGAGCTTGACAAAATCGTGGTCCAGCATCAGGCCCGCGGTCTCGTCAAAAATGCTGGGGCAGGGATTGCCGATGAGGTCCGTGGACACCAGCTGATCCTTGGTATAGCCGATGATGCCCTTCATATTGGTCTCGCTGGCGTGGCGGATCTCGTAGCAGATCTCGGCATAGGTGGTGGGGCGGGCGAGCTTGGCGGTCAGGTCCACCACGGACACATCGGCGGTGGGCACCCGGAAGGACATACCCGTCATCTTACCCTTCAGAGAGGGGATGACCCGGCCCACGGCCTTGGCGGCGCCTGTGGTGGAAGGAATGATGTTATTGAGGATGGAGCGGCCGGTGCGCCAGTCGCTGCCGCCCCGGGAGTCCACGGCCTTCTGCTTGGCAGTGGAGGCGTGGATGGTGGACATAAGGCTCTGTTCAATGCCGAACACCTCGTGGATCACATAGGCCAGGGGGGCCAGGCAGTTGGTGGTGCAGCTGGCGGCGGACACCACCTTCATATCCGGCCGGTAGAGCTTGCTGTTGATGCCGTAGACGAAGGTAGGCGTGGCCTCATCCTTAGCCGGGGCGGTGAGCAGCACCCGCTTGGCGCCGCCCTTAAAGTGGCGGGAAGCCTTCTCGGTGGTGTTATTGGCGCCGGTACATTCCAGAATATACTCCGCTCCGCACTGGCTCCAAGGGATCATGGCGGCGTCGTTCTCGCTGAACACGCGGATCTTGTGGCCGTTGACCACCAGGTTGCCGTCCAAATTCTCCACAGTGCCCTCAAAATTCCGGAACACGGAGTCATACTTCAACAGGTACACCATGTAGTCGATGTCCGCCTTGCGCAGATTGATACCGCACACGTCGAACTTCTCCGGGCTCTTCATCAGGATCCGCAGAAGCACGCGGCCGATGCGGCCAAAACCATTGATGCCGATTTTAATTGCCATACGCCTAAACCTCTCTTTATCCTCAATCTTCTACCCTAAAAAGGGCCTGATCTTTTCTAAATCCATTATATCATGGCAACGGCGTTTGTCTTGTGCAATTTTCAAAAATCATTGACGAAAATAATCTATTTCTCCCTTCTCTTTTGTTGAAATTATATGAAAAAACCAAAAATCATACCCTAACGTTCCATACATTTCAAATGAGCAAATCCAATTTTCAGCTCCGAAAAAAGCCGCCCCGCACAGTGTGCGGGGCGGCTGATAAATTCTGTTACCGGACGGTCCGGTTGAAGCTCATATTGTTTTTCTGCATATGTACGTCCAGGGTCACCCGGTCGGCTCGGATATAGCTGCAGGTATACTCATAAATGCGGCCATCCTCCGTCCTGGTGCGGCGCTGGTGATAAAATGCGCAGCTGCCCTGGGGCACATGGAGCAGGTTGGCCCGTACCTCGTCCAGCACCACTGCCTCATAGGTATCCTCCGCCGCGGCGGGAGCAATGCCCACGTGGTACAGGAGACTGTATATGCTGTGGGTCTGCACCAGCTCCCGGGTAAGGTTGGGGTAGAGGAACTGGGGATAATAGCTGGTCTCCAGGATCAGCGGCTCCCCGTCCACGTTGCGCACGCGGGTGAAGCAGTACACCGGCGTGCCCTCCCGCAGCTCCATCTTCTCGCAGACTGCCTGACTGGGTACGATCACGTCAAAGTCGATGAGCGTGGAGGACGGCACCTTGCCCAAGGAGGAAACCTCCGTCGTAAAGGAGTAGCGCACACCGCGGCGGTTGGTAGCGGGATCCGCCACGAAGGTGCCGCGGCCCCGCTTGCGAACCACCAGCCCCTCGTCCTCCAGCTCGCCGATGGCCTGCCGCACGGTGTTGCGGCTGATATTCATCCAGCGGCACAGCTCCGCCTCGCTGGGCAGCAGATCGCCCACAGCCAGTGCGCCGGTGGAAATATTGCGTTTGATGATGCCCACGAGCTGGGCATACAGGGGAATGTCGCTGTCCATTGACAGTCTTGCGCTTAAGATCGGATTCTGTTCCATGTATGGGGTCCCTTTCCCTCTCCTCTGAGTTGTACCTATTGTACCATACAATTCAATAGAAAGATAGTCCTATTTTTGATAAACCTCTGTGTTTCCGCGATTTCGGCTGCTTTGCCGCGCATTCCCTCTGTTCGGCAAATGGGTAGAAACAACGCCGTCCCGGCGGGACGGCGCTGTTTCCGGAACAAAAAAGAAGGAAAACCTTTTTGAAAGGATGTTGGCGATTTACTTGTGATCCACGCTGTGCATATG
>CAVKFX010000039.1:0-7054 GCA_963655625.1 uncultured Eubacteriales bacterium
GTACATATTTTTTGCGCGAGAATTATTGTAGCATCAGGAGAAAAAATTTTTTTACGGAACTTTTTGATACATAAACGAAAAAAATTCCCGCAAAAGTAACGGAATATTCCTGATACAACTTTTTGTTCATGTATTTATTTTCTTAACGGCGCAGTTTGGGATATAAATGGCATTTTGCACAATAATATGGGGCCGGGCGGAGAATACCCACATCGGCGCAAAAAAAGGAGGGCCGTTTCCGGCCCTGCCCGCAGAAATCGGGCGGGGGCCAAAAACGGTCCTCTTTATGGCGTCAGTCTTTGGCGGTCAGCAGGGCATCCACAGCGGCATGCTCCGCGGCCAGGCCGAGATGATGCTGCTCCAGATAGCGGCGATAGGCCGCGCACTCGGCGGACGTGGGGACATAGACGCTGCTGTCCTCCGTCCGGAACACATCCTCCTGGAGGAAGTCCTCCAGGGTTTTGCCGGAGGCGTGCACCGTGAGGTACTGGGCCAGCAGGGCCATGCCGTAGGGGCCGCCCTCGCCGGCTTCGGCCATCACCGACACGGGCGCACCCATGGCGGCAGCCAGGTAGCGCTGGGCTACGCCGGGGGTCTTGAATATACCGCCGTGACCGGTGAGACGGTCGATCCGGACCTGTTCGTCGGCCAGGATACGCATGCCCACCGCCAGGGCTGCCATGACGGCACAGAGCTGGGAGCGCATGAAGTTGGCCAGGGTGAATGAGCTCTCCGGCTTGCGCAGCAGCATGGGCAGACCCTCGGTCAGGCCCACCACCGGCTCGCCGGCCATGTAGTTATAGTACACAACCCCGTCACAGTCGTCATCGCCCTGCAGGCTCTCCTCAAAAAGCAGGCGGTAGACGGCTGCGTCGTCGGCCGGGGCGCCCAGCAGCTGGGCAAAGCGCTTGAACAGCCTGCACCAGGCGTCGATCTCCGTGGTGCCGTTATTGCAGTGGACCATGGCCACGGAGTGACCGGAGGGGGTGGAGACAATGTCGATGTCCCGATACAGCTTGCGCAGGGGGCGCTCCAGCACCACCATGGAGAAAATGGACGTGCCGGCGGACACGTTGCCGGTGCGGACGGCCACGGAATTGGTGGCCGCCATGCCGGTGCCGGCATCCCCCTCCGGGGGGGCCAGGGGGACACCCGGATGCAGCCGGCCGCTGGGATCCAGCAGCCGTGCGCCGGCTTCGGTCAGCGTGCCGGCGCAGGTACCCGCCGTCAGCACCTGGGGCAGGATCCGGCGGATGCGCCACGGGAATCCGTAGGGCGCCACCAGGGCATCAAACCGATCCAGCATGCCGGCATCAAAGTCATGGGTTTCCGGGTCGATGGGGAACATGCCGGAGGCATCTCCCACGCCCATGGCAAAGCGGCCGGTGAGGCGGTAGTGGATATAGCCCGCCAGGGTGGTGATATGGGCCACATGGGGAACATGGGGCTGCTTTTGCAGCACGGCCTGATAGAGCTGGGCAATGGACCAGCGCAGGGGAATATTGAACCGGAACAGCTGCGTCAGCTCCTCCGCCGCGGTCACGGTGTTGGTGTTGCGCCAGGTCAGAAACGGGGCCAGCTGGTTTCCGGCCTCGTCCAGGGCCAGGTAGCCGTGCATCATGCCGGATATACCGATGGCGCCGATGGACTCCAGGTGCACGCCATAGGTGCGCGCCACGGACTCGTCCAGGTCCCGGAAACTGGCCTGTACCCCGGCCACGGCATCCTCCAGCTTATAGGTCCACAGGCCGTGGTCCAGGGTGTTTTCCCACTGGAAGGCTCCGCTGGCCAGCACCGTGTGATCCGGCCCGATGAGCACGGATTTTATCCGGGTGGAGCCCAGCTCAATGCCCAAGGCCGTCTCGCCGGATCGGATACAGCTTACCTTTTCTTCAAAACGCATGGGCTACCTCCGCTCAAAATACAAAGGCGATCTTAAAGTGTCCGTATTTACCGGTGGCATAGTCAAAGGCCTTCTCCCAATCCTCCAGCCGGAAGGTCTGGGTGATCATGCCGTCGGTCTTCAGGGTGCCGTTGTGGATATGCTCGATGACAAAGGGGAAGCAGTAGGGGGACAGGTGGGAGCCCAGGACATCCAGCTCCTTGCCGTCGCCGATGACGGACCAATCCAGCGTGGTGGGGGCACCGAACACGGAGAACTCCACAAAGCGGCCCAGCTTGCGGATCATATTCATGCCCTGGGTGACGGAGGAGGGATGGCCGGTGGCCTCGATATAAATATCGCAGCCGTAGCCGTCCGTCAGCTTCATGATCTCGGCCACCACATCTACCTTGGAGGGGTTCCAGACCAGGTCGGCGCCGAACTCCCTGGCCTTCTCCAGGCGGGCGTCCATCATATCCAGCACGATGAGCTTGGCGGGATTCTTCATGCGGGCATAGGTGACCATGCCCAGGCCCAGGGTACCGGCGCCGGAAATGACCACCACGTCCTCGTTGGTGATCTGGGCGCGGTCCACGCAGTGCTTGGAGCAGGCATAGGGCTCCACCAGCAGGGCCTTCTCCAGGGGCATATCCTCCGGCACACGGTGCAGCACCGCGGTCTTGGGATAGCGGACATACTCCGCCATGCCGCCGTTATTGGTGGACTGGAAGCCAAAGGTGGCGTGGGGCTGGCACATCCAGTAGCGGCCGCTCTTGCAGAAACGGCACTCGCCGCAGGGGACGATCTGGTCGGCGGTGATGCGCTCGCCCAGCTTATACTCCTTCACATTCTCGCCCACGGCTACGATGCGGCCCAGGAACTCATGGCCGGGGATAAAGGGGGGCTTGACCCAGGAGGGATCCGTCTCATTGCCCCAGAAACGCTCCGCGCCGTGCATGCATTTCAGGTCGCCGGCGCAGATGCCGCAGCCCTCGGTCTTGATGAGGATGTCATCGGGCCCGCACTCGGGGACGGGATAGTTGGTTTCCAGCTTATAATCATGCTTGCCGTAGGCAACCAGTGCCTTCATCGTCTTGGGAATCATATTTTTTCTCCTTTCAGCCAATCAGAAAATATTCCAACATCTTCTGGATCGAAACATCCCAGAAGCCCCACTCATGCTCGCCGGGCCACTCCTCATAGCGGAAGTTCAGGCCCTTGGACTGCATGTAGTTCTTCAGCGCCACGTTATCTTCGTGCATGAAGTCCTCCGTGCCGCAGGTCATGTAGAGCTTGGGCAGCTTATCCCGCCGGGCCGCCTCATCCACCAGGTGATAGGGGTCCATGGCCTCGGGATAGGAAAGATCCTCGCCGTAAATGCCGGTGCGGTCCTTCAGCCAGCCGCGCAGCTCCTTGCGGCCGGCATAGTCGTCATCCAGCACGAACTTGCGCAGATCCGCTACGCTGGAAAACGCGCCGACGCCCATAAACCGGTCCGGATTGCCCAGGCCACAGGCCAGGGCACCGTAGCCGCCCATGGACAGGCCCGCGATCATCAGATCCTCCGGCGCGACGGAGATGTTGAACTGCCTGGCTGCCAGCTCCGGCAGCTCCTGGGTGATATAGGTATAATAGGCGGGGCCGTTCTTCATGTCCATATAGAAGCTGCGCTGCACCTCCGGGGCCAGCACGGCAATATCGAAAAGCTCCGCATAGCGCAGGATGGACGTGCGGTGCATCCAGGCGGCCCAGTTATCGGACAGACCGTGCAGCAGGATCAGCGTCCGGGGCTTATCGGAGGGGGTAATGCCGGCGTGGAGGGGCTCCACCCCCAGGTGCTTTCTGCTGTCATGGGGCAGAATGACACCGATGCTGGTATCCATGTTCATGGATTTAGAATAAAAAGAACCGTTATAAACGCCCATTTTTCTCCTCCTTACTTCTTCAAAAGAGACTTCAGAGACTGGTGACGGCTGACGCAGTCGATGGCCACCACGGCCACCAGAACGGCGCCCTTGACCAGCATCTGCAGGTATTCGCTCATGCCGGCCACGGCCATGCCGTTGGCCAGGATACCCATGACCAGCATACCGCCGATCATGCCGGTGGCCTTGCCCTCGCCGCCGGTGACGCTGACGCCGCCTACCACGCAGGCGATCAGGGCATCCATCTCCATGCCGTTGCCGTTCATGGGCTGGCCGGAGTTCACGCGGGACATAAGCACAATGCCGGACAGGGCCGCCAGGAAGCCCGCGATGACATAGCCCAGCACACGCACCCGCTGCACGCGCAGACCGGACAGGCGCGCGGCCTCCTCATTGCTGCCCACGGCATAGAACTGACGGCCTATGTAGGTCTTGTTCATGATGAATGCGCCCAGGGCGATGACGATGACCATGACCAGCACGCACACCGGGACCACGCCGAACAGGTAGCCCTGGCCCAGCCACTTCATGCTCTCGGGCAGACCGTAGACGGGATAGCCGCCGGTGATGATATAGGCCAGGCCTCTGGCGGCGTAGCTCATGCCGAGGGTCATGATCAGGGGAGGCATCTGGGTATAGGTAATGAGCAGGCCGTTGATAAGGCCGATGATCACGCCCACCACCAGGCCCGCCAGGCAGGCCAGAACGGGGGACAGACCGAACTGCACCATCAGCATGGCGGAGATAACACCCACCAGGCCCATCTGGTTACCGATGGACAGGTCGATGCCGCCGGAGATGAGTACAAAGGTCATGCCCACGGACAGGATGCCGATATTGGCGACCTGGCGCAGAATGGTGACCATATTGCCGGTGGTGGCAAAATTGGGCACCGCCAGGGAGAACACCGCGATAAGGACCACCAGCATGATCCACACGGCGTATTCTTTCAGGTTCAGCTTCTTTTTTTGCATAGCAAGCACCTCACACTTTCCAGAAAATCATTGGCCGGATGCCAGGGAAAGAATGGTCTCCTGAGAGAATTCCTCCCGCTCCAGGATCCCCGCCTGCCGGCCTTCACACAGCACCAGGATCCGATCGGACATGCCCAGGATCTCCTCCATATCCGAGGAGATCATCACGATGGCGATCCCCTGGCGGCACAGCTCGTTCATCAGCTTATAGATCTCGTGCCGCGCACCTACGTCGATACCGCGGGTGGGCTCATCGAAGATCAGCACCTTGCAGTTGGCCGCCAGCCACTTGGCCAGGACCACCTTCTGCTGATTGCCGCCGGACAGGTTGCGCACCAGCTGCGCAATGGAGGGGGTCTTCACCGTTACGGTGTCCACCAGGCGGTTGACATTCTCCTTTTCCTTGCGGCTGTTGAGTACCGTGAAACGGGAGATGTCGCCCATGGTGGCCATGCTGATATTGGTGAAGATGGGCAGATTCAGCAGCAGGCCCTGCTGCTTTCGATCCTCCGGGATCAGGCCGATCCCCAGCTTTACCGCGTCGGACGGATGGGTGGGGTGGATGGACTGACCGTTCAGGAGGATGGTCCCGCTGTCCATGGGGTCCGCGCCGAAGACCATGCGCATGGTCTCTGTACGCCCGGCGCCCACAAGGCCCGACAGACCCAGTATCTCGCCGCTGCGGACGGCGAAGGAAATGTGTTCCACGCCGTTGCCGCTGACGTCCTGCAGCTCCAGCACCACGTCCCCGGGGTTGAAGTCCCGCTTGGGATACGTGTCGCTGACCTCGCGGCCGACCATCAGGCGGATCAGCTCATCCCGGTCCACCTGGGAGGTGGGCACCGTTTTGATAAACTTACCGTCCCGCAGCACCGATACGCGGTCGGAGATCTGAAAGACCTCCGCGATGCGGTGGGAAATATATATAATGGTGACGCCCTTCTTTTTCAGCATGTCCACGATCTCAAACAGCGTATCCACCTCGGCGTCCGTCAGGGGGGCGGTGGGCTCGTCCATGACCAGGACCTTTACGTCCCGGGTCAGAGCCTTTGCGATCTCCACCAGCTGCATGTTGGCCACCGACAGGTTCTTGACGGTTTCCTTTGCATTGATCCTGGCGTGCATGCTGTCCAGAATTTTTTGGGCGCGTTCTTCCGTGATTGCCTTGTTAAACAGTTTGCCGCCGCCGATGCGCTGGCCCATGAAAATGTTTTCGGCCACGCTCAGCTCGGGCATCATATTGAATTCCTGGTAGATCACATGGATGCCCAGCTCCATGGACTGGTGGGGCTCCATGTGGGCATGGGATACTCCCTCAAAGACGATCTCGCCTTCATCGGGCCGGATGGCGCCGGAAAGGGTCTTGATAAGAGTGGACTTTCCCGCACCGTTTTCGCCCATCAGGGCGTGTACTTCTCCGCGGCGGAAGCTGATGGAAACATCATCCAAAGCCTTCACGCCGGTATATTGCTTGCTGATATGCTTGAGCTCCAGAATGTTCTGTTCTTCCATTGGCTCTCATCCTTTCTTATATGGCTTATATGCGGTGAGCCGGCAGCGTCAAATCACTGCCGGCTCACCTCATAGACGTTCTATATCAACAGTCTATTGCAGCAGGCCGATTTTTACTGTACGTCAGCCTGGTGCAGGGGATTCACGGGATAGGTCACGCAAGCCATGGACTCGTCGATCTCGCCGGTCAGGGCGGCCTTTACGCAGCGCTCATACATCTGGCTCACCTGGTTGACCAGGTCCAGGTCGATGGTGCAGTAGAACATGTCGCCTTCCTTCAGGGCAGCCAGACCGTCGGCGCTGGCATCGCAGCCAACCAGGGCGATGCCGTCCTTGGCAAAGCTCTTGCCGGCAGCCTTGAAGGCCTCATACACGCCCAGCACACCGCCGTCGTTGATGCCCATTACACCCTGGATGTCGGGAATGGCCTGCAGGAAGTTCTCACCGGCGGGCACGCCCTCATTGGCGAAGCCGGCATCCTGTGCCATGACGACCTCACCGGTGGGGCAGACCTCGGCGAAGCCGTCGCGCATACCGCGCTCACGCTCAACCAGGAAGTCCAGTGCGGAGTAGCTGCAGATGGCAACTTTGCCGCTGCCCTCATGCTCGTTGACGAACTTGCCCATTTCCTGACCGATGACCTTGCCCACCTCATAGTTGGAGCAGATGCAGGCATACTGGGCAATGTCGGACTTATAGTCGTAGGAGGCAACGATGATGCCCTTGTCCACGGCCTGCTTCAGCAGGTCTGCGCAGGCCTC
>CAVKFX010000040.1:0-8984 GCA_963655625.1 uncultured Eubacteriales bacterium
CCCATCGTCCTGGCCCTGCAAAAAGCCGGAAAGCTGTAATAGCATTCCGGCAATTCGTGTGACTGCATAAAAACTCCCCCGGTTTTTTCCCGGGGGAGAATTTTTTACTTCTTATCAAATAGGATAAACAGCAGGCTGGACAGGCACAGCAGCATCGGGTAAAACAGGAGCGGAATAATCTCGAAGGCGCTCACGGCAAAGCCCAGGGTGGTGCAGGCGGAAATGGCCACCAGCATCTGCGCGCCGTAGGGGATGATGCCCTGGAACACGCAGGAGAAGGTGTCCAGCAGGGAGGCCGACCGCTTGGAGCTGATGCCGTACTCCACGGCGATCTCCTTGGCGATGGGGCCGGCCATGACGATGGCCACGGTGTTGTTGGCGGTGGAAATGTCCATCAGGCCCACCAGGATGCCTATGCCCAACTGTCCGCCGCGCTTGCCGTGGAACATCTTGTGGATAGCCGCCAGCAGCGCGTCAAAGCCGCCGTAGGCCCGGATCAGCCCGCACAGGGAGGACACCAGCAGCGTGACCAAAATCGTCTCAAACATGCCGCTGACGCCGGAGCCCATGTTACCCATGAGCTGCAGGGCCGTCACCTGGCCGGTGGCCAGGGTAATGGCGGCGCCGGCGACAATGCCCACCAGCAGCACCACAAATACATTCAGACCCACAATGCCGCCGATGAGCACCAGCACATAGGGAATGAGCAGCAGCAGATCGTGGTCGCCGGAGGGGGTACCGGCTACATCTGCCTGCAGGGAGATGACGATGATAACCGCCAGGGTGGCCAGGGCCGCCGGCAGGGCGATCTTGAAGTTGGCGCGGAACTTATCCTTCATTTGGCAGCCCTGGGTAGAGCAGGCAGCGATGGTGGTGTCGGAGATGAAGGACAGGTTATCTCCGAACATGCTGCCGCCCATGACCGACGCCACGCACAGCGGCAGGCTGAAGCCGGAATCCTTGGCCACCGCCGCGGCGATAGGCGTCAGCAGGGTGATGGTGCCCACGCTGGTGCCCATGGCCATGGACACGAAGCACGCCACTACAAACAGCACCGCCACCGCCAGCTTGGCCGGGGCGATGGACAGCAGGAAGTAGGCCACCGCCTCGGCGCTGCTGCGTCCGGTGACACCCACAAAGATACCCGCCGCCAGGAAGATCAGGATCATGGTGACGATGTTCTTGTCGCCGATGCCCTGGCCCATAAGGGCCAGCTTTTCGTCAAAGGAAATACTGCGGTTTTGCAGGCAGGCCACCAAAATGGCCACCAGGAAGGCCACCACAATGGGGATCTGATAAAAGCCCATCTCCACCTTCAGCACATATTCCAGCACGATGCCCAGGCCCAAATACAGCACCAGAAACACCGCAATGGGCAGCAGTGCCGCCGCCCGGGGGGTCTTGTTTTCGTTCATTGGTTTTTCTCTCCTCAAAATTTATCCGAATACAAAGATTCGCTGCGCTCCTCAAACAGCGCAGCGAATATAGAGTAGCATAAATTTTTCGTAAATACAACCGGTTTCGCCTAATTCCCTCCGCTTTTGCGAAAAATATGAATGTCGAAGCTGATACGGCAATCCAGCTGCGTCAGCTCCTCCAGGCGCCGGATGCCGTCCCGGGGGGTGTTCCAGAAATAGGGCGTCATCTGAAACAGAGCTCCAATATCCTCCCGGCAGGGCAGGTGGATGACATCCTCCACGTGCCGCACCTCCACCGGGTCGAAGCCCTCATAGGGTACCTCCTTCACCTCGTTCACATAGGGTCGGTCGTAGAGGACCTCCTTCAGCTCCCACAGGTGCTTTTCCGATGGCACCACATAGAGCAGCCCGCCGCCGCTTCGCAGCACCCGGCGAAATTCCTCCGCCGCCATGGGCGAAAAGCAGTTTACGATCAGGTCCACGCTCTCTGCCGCCAGGGGCAGATGGTACGACGAGGCCACGGCAAACTCCACCTCCTTTGCCCCTTTGGCCGCCCGGCGCAGGATGAACTTGGAGATGTCTGTCCCTGCCATCCGCGGGGCCTTGCCGGCATCCAGCAGGGCGCGATAGATACCGCCGGTGTAGTACCCCTCACCGCACCCGGCGTCCAGCACCGTAGGGGCCTCTCCGGTCATGGAAACAGCCAAGGCGCACAGTGCCTCCCGCAGGGGGGCGTAATAACCCTTTCCTAAAAAGACGGACCGGGCGGCGGCCATGGCCTTGTCATCTCCCGGGGCCTTGGAATGCTTCCGGTTCACCGGCAGCAGATTGCAGTACCCTTCCTTGGCCCGGTCAAAGCTGTGGCCTGTGGGGCAGGCGCAGCGCGTCTCCTCCCGGGTCAGGGGCTGGCCGCACAGGGGACAGACAAACAGGCTCCTCATGGCTCCTCCCTCCGGGATACAGTGACATCATGGATCCACTTCCGGCTGCGTACCCTAAAGGCGCACAGGGGGATCTTCACCATGGACTCCGTCTGAATGGCGATGGCAATGGGCCAGATACCGGTTTTCAGCACCAGGGCGCACAGGGCCGTCAGCGGCAGGCAGATGACCCACTGGGGCGCCAGATCCAGCGCCGCGCTCCAGAACACGTCGCCCCCGGCGCGCAGAACGCCGGTGATGCAGGTGATGGAGTAGGCGTGGGTGGGGATGAAGGCAAAGCCTGTCACCGCCAGGGCCGTGGCAATGGCGGCGGACTCGCCATAGAGCTTAAACAGCGGGAATACCACCGGTATGAACAGCGTGGGCACAAGCGCCAGAGCAATGGCCCCCAGTACCAGGCCCGACACGATGGTAAACCGCAGCAGCGCCCGGCTCAGGTCCATAAGCTCGTCCTCGCTCTGCCCCTCACCGATGGCCTTGCCCACCAGCACCGCCGTGGCCGCGCCCAGGCCGAAGCAGAACACCAGGAACAGCCTGTTTAGGTTTCCCATCACCGCGTTGGCCGCCAGCATCTCCACGGAGTTTTCCGTGTAGCCCAGTATCACCGTCAGCATACTGTTGCCCAGGCCCCAGGCGGCCTCGTTCAGCACCACCGGGGAGGCGTATTTCAGAAACCTGCGCAGCATGTCCCAGCCCGGCCGGACAAAGGCGGCCCACTGCATGCGGATGCGCTTGTCTCGCAGAGCATAGACTGTGCAGATAATAAACTCACAGATGCGTGCGCACAGAGTGGCGATGGCCGCCCCCTGGATGCCCAGCATGGGAAAGCCCAGTTTGCCGAAAATGAGCAGGTAGTTGAGCCCCGTGTTGATGAGCGTGGACGCCCCGAACAGCTTCATGCCGAAGCTGGGATTCTCCGCGCTGCGCTGAGCGCTGGCATACACGGAGGAGAGCATGTTGAAGATGTAGGAAATGCCGATGAGCTTCAGGTACGGCGCGCCCAGGATGGACAGCTGGTGGTTATTGGACAGCAGATCCATGATCTGCACCGGCCAAAAAAACAGCACCGCCGCCAGCACGGTGGCCACCACCACGCCCGACGCGGCAGCCACGCCGATAGCGCGGCTGATGCTCTTCATATCCTGCTTGCCCCAGTACTGGCTTACCAGGATGCCCAGCCCGCTCTGCACGCCGAACACGATGGAGATCAGCAAAAACACCGGCACGTTGGCCGCCGTCACCGCCGCCATCTCGGTGTTGCCCAGCTGGCTGACCATAAAGGTGTCGATGAGCCCCAGGGAGAAGGTGATGAGGTTTTGCAGCACGATGGGCATGCTCAGTCGCATGAGCCGTTTGTAAAAGCCGGGCTCCCGGCGAATCAGAATAGACATAAAAACTCCTTGAAATAAATGAAAAATATCTATATGGGCGACCCTTGCGGCCGCCCGCCGATAATCCACACACTTCTTGTTGCGGATCCGTAGGGGTCGGCGGTTGCCCACCGTCGTGCCAGCCGATTCCCAGCCACTATCGTGGCCGCCAATCGGGGCACTTCCTCGAAATCGCCTCGCTTCTTCCGCCACTGGCGGCGCTTCGGCGATTTCCCCGACGATCCGGTTTACCGCACTTCTTGATACGCATCCGTAGGGCGGGCTGACCACACCCCGCCGCCCGGACTTGCACCGCACTCCATGCAAAAAACCATGTCATTACGAGGGCATAATGCGCCCGTAGCGATCCGTATTCTTCTCACAGCATCCCGCACCGCTCGGCCTGGTGGGCCCGCAGCGCCTCATACAGCGCCTGGATGTCATCCTCCGTATTCTCCGGGGCGAAGCTGATGCGTATCACCCCCGCCGCCGTGCGCTTGGGAAGCCCCAGGGCGGACACCACATGGCTGCTCTTTCCCTTGTGGCAGGCGGACCCGGCGGAGATGCAAATACCCCGGCTGCCCAGGTCGTTGACAATGTTGCCGCTGGGATAGCCCGGCAGGGACATGGACAAAATATGCGGCGCCGTCCCCCCGCCTACGACCACCATCCCGGGAATGGTCAGCAGCTTTTCCCGGCACAGGGCTTTTAGGTCCGCCATGTGCCGGATCTTTTTGTCATAGTTTTCCAGCCGCAGCTCCACCGCCTTGGCAAAGCCCGCGATCTGGGCCGTGGCTTCCGTGCCGGACCGCAGCCCCATCTCCTGGCCGCCGCCGGGGAGGAGGGGGCGGAAATTCCGCAGCTTCGGGCTGATATACAGGGCTCCGATGCCCTTGGGCCCGCCCAGCTTGTGCGCCGACAGGCTCATGAGGTCCGCACCCCAGCCCACCGGGTCGCAGGGTACCTTTAAAAATCCCTGCACCGCGTCACAGTGCAGCAGGGCGCCGCTGCCCGCTTCCCGCAGACCCTTGGCCACCTCTGCCACCGGGAACACACACCCGGTCTCGTTGTTCACCAGCATCATGCTCACCAGCACCGTGTCCTCCCGCACCGCATCCAGCACTTGCCGGGCCGAGACCATCCCGGTACTGTCCGGCTTCAGATAGGTCACCTGATACCCTTCGCTTTCCAGCCACTTGCAGGTCTCCAGCACGGCGCTGTGCTCCACGGCGGTGGTGATCATGTGCCTTCCCCTGTGTCGCCCGTGCCACGCCGCGCCCCGGATGGCCCACGCGTCACTCTCCGTGCCGCAGGAGGTGAAAAACAGCCGCTCCTTCGGGCAGCCCAGGGCCCCGGCGATGACCGCCCGCCCATTTTCCACCACAGCCTTTCCGTCCCGGCCAAAGGGATATTGTGAGGATGGGTTGCCGCTGTGATGGCGCAGAGCCTCCGACATGGCCCCTATAACTTTCTCCGGCACCAGGGTGGTGGCGGCGTTATCCAAATAATGCACGAGAAAAACACCTCATTTCCTCCGCCGGGCACTTGCCAGAGACCGGAAGATAGATTATAATGCAACTATGTATTATACGGTATAATTCGACAAAGTGCAAGGAGAAAACCCCATGCGAATCGCCATCTATACCCTTGGCTGCAAGGTCAATCAATATGAGACCCAGGCCATGGAGCAGGAGCTGGCGGCCCAGGGCCATGAGCTGGTGGATTTTGAGCAGGCGGCAGACGCCTATATCATCAACACCTGCTCCGTCACCGCCGTCAGCGATAAAAAGTCCCGGCAGATGATCCGCCGGGCCAAAAACAGGAATCCTGCCGCCATTATAGCTGCCTGCGGCTGCTATGTCCAGACCCATACCGACGAGGCGGCGGCCCTGGGCATCGACCTTATCGGAGGCACCGGCCAGCGCATGGAGTTTTTGCAGCAGCTGCTCACAGCCGCCCGGGAAAAGCAGACCCGCGTCCTGGTAGACGACGCTCTCCACCGCCACGACTTTGAAATTCTCCCTGCCGGGGGCCAGCAAAGCCGCACCCGCGCCCTGCTGAAGGTGGAGGACGGCTGCCGCAATTTCTGCACCTACTGCATCATCCCCTTTGCCCGGGGTCCGGTCCGCTCCCTGCCCTTAGACGAGGCGGTCTGCCAGACGGCCCAGCTGGCCGCCCAGGGCTACCGGGAGGTGGTGCTTACGGGTATTGAAATCTCCTCCTGGGGCCAGGACCTGCCGGGGCAGGAGGGCCTTATCGACCTTTTGGAGGCGGTGTCCGCCGCTGCCGGGGCCATGCGCGTCCGCCTGGGCAGCCTGGAGCCCCGTACCGTCACCGAGGAATTCTGCCGCCGGGCATCGGCGCTTAAAAATCTCTGCCCACATTTCCATCTTTCCCTTCAATCCGGCTGTGATGCAACTCTGCGCCGCATGAATCGTCGGTACGACACCACCCGCTTCACTGAATCTGCGCTCTTACTGCACCGATTCTTCCCCGATTGCGCCCTGACAACGGACCTGATCGTGGGATTTCCCGGGGAAACGGAGGAGGAGTTTTCCACCACCCTGGGCTTTATCCGCCGCTGTGGCTTCGCCCAGATCCATGTTTTTCCCTACTCCGTCCGCCCCGGAACCAAGGCGGCGGATATGGAGCAGGTTCCCAAAAATATAAAGGAGGAGCGGGCCGCCCGGGCCGGGGAGGTTGCTGCCGCTCTCCACGAAGAATACCTGCAGAGCTGTGTGGGAAAGACGCTTCCCGTGCTGTTTGAGCAGCCCGGGGCGCCGGGCTTTTACACCGGTCATGCCCCTAACTACATGGAGGTATCCGCCCCGGGAGAAAATCTGCACAACTGTCTGCGCCCCGTGCGCATCACCGCTGTGGAGGGGGGCATCTTGAAAGGAGAAATTGAGCCGTGAGCCATTTTTTCGCTTATATTAACCGTATGCGCTTTATAAACCGCTGGGCCCTTATGCGCAACAGCTATACCGAGAATATCCAGGAGCACAGCCACCAGGTGGCAGTGCTGGCCCACGCCTTGGCCGTCATTCGAAACCGCTGCTTCGGCGGCTGCGTGGACGAGGGTGCGGTGGCTGTGGCGGCCCTGTATCACGATGCGCCGGAGATCCTCACCGGCGACCTGCCTACACCGATCAAATATTACAATCCCCAGATCCGGGACTCCTATAAGCAGGTAGAGCGGGTGGCGGAGGACAAGCTGCTTGACATGCTGCCCCGGGAGCTGCGGCCAGAGTATGAGGAGGTTCTGCACCCCTCGGATGAGCAGGTGCAGGAGCTGGTAAAGGCGGCGGATAAGCTCTCCGCCCACATCAAGTGCCTGGAGGAGCTGAAGGCCGGCAACGGCGAGTTCCGGGCGGCGGCGGAGCAGACCCGGGCAGTCCTGGATAAAATGGACCTGCCGGAGCTGCGATATTTTTGCGAGAATTTCCTGGGCAGCTTTGCCCTGACATTGGATGAAATGGAGTGACTAAAAAATGAAAGCGATCGTAACAGTTGTAGGAAAAGACCAGGTGGGCATCATCGCAGGCGTGTGTAACCGCCTGGCAGAGCATAACATCAACGTCCTGGACATTAGTCAGACGGTCATGCAGGGGTATTTTACCATGATGATGGTGGTGGACCTGTCCCGGTGTGACGCCGCCTTTGACGAGCTGAGCCGCAGCATAAAGGATTATGGCGAGGGTAGGGAGCTGTCCATCCGCATCCAGCGGGAGGACATTTTCGATGCTATGCACAAGCTGTGATGAGGTGGAAATATGCTGAGTCTGAACAATATTTTTGACACCATCAACATGATCGACAAGCAGCACCTGGACATCCGCACCATCACCATGGGTATCTCCCTGTTGGATTGCATCAGCGAGGATCCCAAGCGCTGCTGCGATAAGATCTACGATAAAATCACAAAATACGCCGAGAATCTGGTGAAAACCGGGGAGAATATCGAGAGCGAGTTCGGGATCCCCATCGTCAATAAGCGCATTTCCGTAACGCCCATGGCCCTGGTGGCCGGGGGATGTGACACGGAGGACCTGGTGCCTTTTGCAAAAACCATGGACCGGGCGGCCAAAGCCTGCGGCGTGAACTTCATCGGCGGCTTTTCTGCCTTGGTACAAAAGGGCTTTGCCCGGGGTGATGAGCTGCTGCTGCGGGCCATCCCCCAGGCTCTGGCGGAGACGGATTTCGTCTGCTCCAGCGTGAACGTGGGCTCTACCAGGGCGGGCATCAATATGGATGCCGTGGCCCGGATGGGCCGCATCATCAAAGAGACGGCTCACTTGACCCGCGAGCAGGAGGGCCTGGGCTGCGCCAAGCTTGTGGTGTTCTGCAACGCTGTGGAGGATAACCCCTTCATGGCCGGTGCCTTCCACGGCGTAGGTGAGGCGGACAGCGTCATCAACGTGGGCGTCAGCGGCCCGGGCGTTGTGTATCACGCTCTGCAGAGCGTCAAGGGCGCGCCCTTTGGCGTGGTGGCGGAAACGGTGAAAAAGACCGCCTTCCAGATCACCCGCATGGGGCAGATGGTGGCCGCCGAGGCTTCTCGCCGCTTGGGAACACCCTTTGGCATCGTGGATTTGTCCCTGGCGCCTACTCCGGCGGTGGGGGACAGTGTGGCCCGGATCCTGGAGGAAATGGGCCTGGAGATCTGCGGCACTCACGGCACCACGGCGGCCCTGGCCCTGCTGAACGATGCGGTGAAAAAGGGCGGGGTCATGGCATCGTCCCATGTGGGGGGTCTGTCCGGTGCATTTATTCCCGTGTCCGAGGACGAGGGGATGATTGCTGCGGCCCTCAGCGGCACATTGACCCTGGACAAGTTAGAGGCTATGACCTGTGTCTGCTCCGTGGGCTTGGATATGATTGCCGTTCCCGGAGAGACCACCGCCGAGACCATCTCCGCCATTATCGCTGACGAGGCGGCGGTGGGTATGGTCAACAGCAAGACCACCGCCGTGCGCATTATCCCCGTGGAGGGTAAGTCCGTGGGTGACATGATCGAGATGGGCGGCCTACTGGGCTCGGCTCCGGTGATGCCGGTGCATGAGGCGTCCTCCGCGGCGTTTATCGCCCGGGGCGGCCGGATCCCCGCGCCGCTGCAGAGCCTGAAAAACTGAAAAAAATCATCCGGCGTGAGCCGGATGATTTTTGCTGCTGTCGAAAAATCCCTTGGATTTTTCCAACAGAGGGCTCGCAGTCTGCTGCGCGCATAATTTTGCCGCGCAGCGGCAAAATTCCAC
>CAVKFX010000041.1:0-5305 GCA_963655625.1 uncultured Eubacteriales bacterium
CCGACGGCGTGCTGCCCCGCAAGACCTTCTCCATGGGCCACGCCCAGGACAAGCGCTATTATATTGAGGCCCGCAAGATCGTAAAATAATCGTGGCATTTGCTGAAAAGTTGTGCTAAAATAGAGCCGCTGGGAGATCCTCTCCCGGCGGCTTTACTCGATGGGAGGCAGAGACAGTGCTTTGGATCTGGTGGCCGGGCTTTGTGGTGCCGGTGTGTATGGTGCTGGGCGGCCTGGGCTGGAAGTGCGTAAAGCGGCTGCCCTACCGCCGAAAAGAAGCCCTGACGGCGGAGCAGCTGCGCCTGGCTCGGGAGACCTTCAGCCGCACATTGTGGCAGGTGGGTCTGGCTTTGGCTGCCATGACCTTCATGGTTATGCGTTCGGTGCGGCTGATGAATGTGCTGCCCCAGGAGCTTATGACGGCTGCTGCCATTGTGCTGCAAATCCTGTCCACAAAGCTGGTGGAGCCTGCGGTGCAGCGGGCTCTGCGTGAAGAATACGGCGATGCATTGCCGAACGGAAAAGAGGATGACAAATGAAAGTGACGGAATTGGCCCCTGCCAAACTGAACCTGACGCTGGAGGTGGGCGAAAAGGGTGGCGACGGATACCACCAGGTGCAGTCGGTGATGACCTGCGCGGCCCTGTATGACGAGGTGACCCTGGAGAGCGGCGTAGGCGAAGGCATCACCATGACCTGCGACTGTCCGGATCTGCCTTGTGACGAAACAAATCTCTGCCTCCGGGCGGCCAGGCTGTTCTTTAAAAAGACCGGCGTCACCTGCGACGGCCTGCATATCGGCCTGAAAAAGCGCATCCCCATGCAGGCGGGCCTGGGCGGCGGCAGCGCCGATGCGGCAGCTGTGCTCCGGGGCCTGCGCAAGCTCTACCGCCCGGAGATGATGATCAAGGACCTGGAGCGCATGGCTATGGAGTTGGGCAGCGACGTGCCCTTTTGCGTTCGCAGCGTTACCACCATGGTACGGGGCCGGGGCGAGCAGCTTTTGAAGCTGCCAAAGCTGCCCCTGTGCTGGTTTGTTATCTGTAAGCCGGATTTTTCCTTCTCCACAGCGGAGATGTACGAGAAGCTTGATGAGAAGAAGCCCGCCTGCACCATCGACAGCCTGGGCCTTATCAAGGCCCTGGAATACCAGGATATGCTGGAGATCAGCGACCGCCTGGGCAACTGCTTTGAGGCGGTGCTGGAGCCGGGCAGCGAGATCTTCACCATTAAAAGCAAGCTCCTGGCCCTGGGGGCCAGGAATGCCTGCATGAGTGGCTCCGGCTCGGCGGTATACGGCCTGTTCACCCAGGAGACGGAGGCCAGGGCCGCAGCGGAGGAGCTGCAAAAGACCTATCCCCGGACCTGGTTTGTCGAGAGCGTTTAAAAATTAAAAACACCGTCCATACTATAGGAAAATCTACATAGGACGGTGTTTTTTTATGAAAAAAATGCAGAATACAAGCAAGTGGAACGCCCTGGAGTGCGCCCTGCTGGCGATGCTGGCGGCATGCCTGCTGGTAGGCGCGGCGGCCCTGAAAAAGCAGGATCAGCTGCAGCAGAAAATGATCCGCCTCCATGTGGTGGCCAATTCCGACAGCCACCGGGACCAGGCCCTGAAGCTGCAGGTACGCGACAAGGTGTTGGCCTTCACAGAGCAGACCATGCGTGCCTCCGCCGACCGGGAGACGGCCAACGCGGCGTTGCAGACCTATCTGCCGGTCATTGAACGGATGGCGGAGGAGACCCTCCGGGAAAACGGCTGCGCGGACAGTGTGGAGGCCCGGCTGGAGCCGGCGGAGTTCCCCCTGAAGGCCTATGACGGCTTCCGCCTGCCGGCGGGGGAGTATATGGCTCTGCGGGTACTCATCGGGGAAGCGGCCGGGCAGAACTGGTGGTGCGTGGTGTACCCGCCCCTGTGCATGACGGCAGCGTCCGACGTGGAGGAGACGGGCATCGCCTGCGGCATGGAGCAGGAGGAGCTGTCTCTCATGCAGGAGGCAGGCGAGGAGTACCAGGTGAAATTCCGCTGCGTGGAACTGTGGGAACAGCTGCGCCAGTGGCTGCACAAGTGACAAAAGCGGATTATGAATAATTTTTAAATATATGTTAAGAAAGGATGACAAATCCGCTTTTCTGTGGTATTATACCATCGATTGGCAAGGGAAAACGCGCCTGTCAACGTGCCTTTTCGGTGCGCTTTGCCCTTCCCGTCTTGGCGGGCGAGAGCCCGCCTGCGGCTCGAAAGCCCATAATACCTCGAAAATTCATTGCGGACAAATGCAAAACCGTGTCTGCCCTTGCCGATCGATGGTATAAGACTTGCTACAGAGAACAAGGGAGAGCATCTCCTCTGATAAGGCAAAGGAATGGATCTGTCATGAAACTTAGCAGAAGAAAAATGGAACTGGTGCTGGTAGATATTGCCATCATCATTTGCGTGTATTATATGACCAATTTGGTGAGGGTCCTGCGGCTGCACTCTATTGTACTCAATGGGGAGATCAATTTGGCCCGTATGCTGGCCCTGGTGGTCACGATCATGGCCGGGCGCATCGCCTTTGGCGTATACCGCAACATTTGGCGCTATGCCAACATACAGACTTATCTGACCATTATGGTCTCTGATTTCGTGTCCAACGTTTTGCTGATGCTCCTGGGGCGGGTATGGTTTGCCGTCAATCTGGGCATCGGTGTGCATCTGATCGTGGCTATGGCCATCCTGCTGGTGACGCTGCTGTCCCGCTACTGCTACCAACTGCTGTACGCCTATCGCAACAGAAATGCCGATAGGAATATTGAGGGCAACGCCTTCAGCCAGCTGTATAAGGTGGAGGTGGCCATCGTAGGCGCGGGCAACGTGGGCGCTACTCTTTCGGATGAATTCTTCCGCAATCCCCGCTCCCGGTATGAGCCGGTGTGCTTTATAGATACCGACCCGGAGAAGGTGGGGCAGACGGTCAACGGCGTGCCGGTCTATCCCGAGGATGACAGCACCGCCAACCTGCTGAAAAGGATGAAGGTCCGGGAAATTATCATTGCCCTGCCGGATCTGACGGTGGAGCGCAAGCAAAAGCTCTATGAACGCTATCAGGATACCGGCTGCGCCGTGAAGCTGTATGACTATCCCTCCGGAACGGAGGAAAAGTCCACGGCCAAGCGCGCCCTGCGTGACTTCCGGATTGAGGATCTGCTGTTCCGGGATACCATCCAGGTGGAAAATTCCCAGACCATGGCCTTTTACGGGGGCAAGACCGTGCTGGTCACCGGCGGCGGCGGCTCCATCGGCTCGGAGCTGTGCCGGCAGATCGCGGCGCTGCACCCCAAAAAGCTGGCGATCTTGGATATTTACGAAAATAATGCCTACGATGTCCAGCAGGAGCTGATCCGCAAGTACGGCGATAAGCTGGATCTGGAGGTCATTATTGCCTCCGTGCGGGATGTGGATCGCTTAGATCAGATTTTCCGGGATCTGCGGCCGCAGATCGTGTTTCACGCCGCCGCCCACAAGCATGTGCCGCTGATGGAGCACTCCGGCGTGGAAGCGCTGAAGAATAATGTTCTGGGTACATATAATGTGGCGGAGATGGCGGAAAAATACGGCGTGGAGAAATTCCTGCTCATTTCCACGGATAAGGCGGTGAATCCCACCAACGTCATGGGCGCCAGCAAGCGCTTGTGCGAGATGGTCATCCAGTGCCGGGAGGACAGCAAGACGGAGTTTACAGCGGTGCGCTTCGGCAATGTGCTGGGCAGCAATGGGTCGGTAATTCCCCTCTTTAAGCGGCAGATCGAGGCCGGCGGCCCTGTGACCCTGACGGATAAGCGCATTATTCGCTACTTTATGACCATTCCCGAGGCGGTGCAGCTGGTGATGCTTACCTGCGCCATGGCCCACAACGGAGAACTATATGTGCTGGATATGGGTAAGCCGGTGAAGATCTTGAGCCTGGCGGAGAATATGATCCGCCTGTCCGGGTATACCCCATATAAGGATATTGACATCGTGGAGGTAGGCCTGCGTCCCGGCGAAAAGCTCTATGAGGAGCTGCTGATGAAGACTGAGGAGCTGGATAAGACCGACAACGATATGATCTTCATCGAGCGGGACAAGAAGCTGACCCGCGCGGAGGTGGATCACAAGCTGGATCTTGTGCGTGAGGCCATCAAGACCGAGAGCCAGGCTGCGGTGCTGGATGTCATCCGCAAGACGGTGCCCACCTTCCGGGACCCGGAAGTGGTGAACCGCCGGGCGGCGCAGGCCGAGGAAGTGCGGCAGGCCGCCGCCGAAAACGGCTGATATAGAATAAAAAGGCTCCGATCCCTTTGGGATCGGAGCCTTTCAGCGTGTCAAGAAAGCCTTACAGAGTTTGCCCGCCCACAGGCGGCAAGCCTTTTTTGCGCGGCTTTTTCAGCGGTGCAGCAGGGGCGACAGGGGCTTATAAATAAGGAAGCACAGAGCTGTATCCAGCAGGCCCTTGGCCAGGGTGAAGGGAACATTGAACACCAGCAGGCAGTTCAGCAGCGCATTTTGCGTGGGCACATGGGACACACCGCCCAGAATTGCCTCGTACATACCCACAATTGCCTCCAGCGGCAGTTTATACAACACTACATAGGCGGGGTAGACGATGAAATAGTTGGTGACAATGCTTACCAGCGCCATAGCGGCTGCACCGGCAATGGAGCCGACAAATGCGCTCTTGCGGCTTTTATTGTGTTTATAGATGATGCCGGCCACAAATACGAATACCGCACCCAGGATGAAGTTGGACAGCTCCCCTACACCGGCGCTGGAGCCGAAGGGCAGATGCAGCAGGTTCTTCACCAGCTGGATGGCCACGCCGTACACGGGACCCAGGGAGAAGGTGCCCAGCAGGGCGGGCAGGTCGGAGATGTCCAGCTTGATAAACGAGGGCATCAGGGGGATGGCAAACTCCACGAATTGCAGCACGGCGGCTACAGCCGTCAGCATGGCCGCTACGGCCAGACGGTGGGTCTTTTGCTTTTGAGTCATAAAAAAATACTCCTTTCAATGTGTGGAACACCCGGAAACTGTCTTCCAAGGTGCACGCATTAAAAAGAGCATACCAAAATATGCCGTACACGCCTTCTCTCATCCAGACTATACTGTCGGTACCGGGATCGCACCGGTTCGTGCAGCCCAGAGGGCCGCTTGCAGACTATACTGCCGGTGGGGAATCACACCCCGCCTCGAAGACAAATATTCGTTTGTTCACTGAGACATAGTATATACCTGTATGGGAGAAATTGCAAGTACTTTTTTGGACGAAAATTTGTATAAA
>CAVKFX010000042.1:0-2280 GCA_963655625.1 uncultured Eubacteriales bacterium
GTATTTTCTCTCACGCACATGTCGCGAGAGAAAATGATTTTATTTCTTTGCCGCCTGCGGGCGGCAAACTCTGCGAGGCTTTTTTGACGCGCTGATATAATATAATATGATATAAAACAAGTTTGAGAATGCAGAAAAGGAGCTATTGTTATGAGCGAATGTACCCATGATTGCAGCACCTGCAGCGAAAGCTGCGGGGAGCGCAAGGAAGCAAACGTATTCGAGAAAAAGCCCCTCCACGAGGGCTGCCGGGTGGGCAAGGTCTACGGCGTTGTGTCCGGCAAGGGCGGCGTAGGCAAGTCCATGGTCACCAGCCAGCTGGCCGTGACCATGCAGCGCAAGGGCTATCGCACCGCCGTGCTGGACGCCGACATCACCGGCCCCTCCATCCCCAAGGCCTTCGGCGTCCATGGCCGGGCCGTGGGCACAGAGGACGCCATTGTCCCCGTGCAGACCCGCACGGGCATCCAGCTTATGAGCGTGAACCTGCTGCTGGACAACGAGACGGATCCCGTTATCTGGCGCGGCCCGGTTATCGGCGGCGTGGTGCAGCAGTTTTGGAGCGATGTGCTGTGGCAGGATGTGGACTATATGTTCGTGGATATGCCTCCCGGCACCGGCGATGTGGCGCTGAATGTGTTCCAGTCCCTGCCGGTGGACGGGGTCATCATCGTCACCAGCCCCCAGAAGCTGGTGGGCATGGTGGTGGAAAAAGCCGTGAAAATGGCGCAGATGATGGACATTCCCGTTCTGGGCCTGGTGGAGAACATGAGCTACCTCCCCTGCCCCGACTGCGGCAAGAAGATCTATCTCTTCGGCGAAGGCAAGACCGACGAGGCCGCCGCACGGTATGGCCTGCCGGTTCTGGCAAAAATGCCCCTGGATCCCGCTCTGGCGGAGCTGGTGGACGCCGGGGAAATCGAGAGCTTCCAGGGCCACTGGCTGGACGGCGTGGCGGAGAAGATCACGGGGTAAGATGCCATTATAAATCAGGAAGGACCGGTACCTGCAGAGGCGCCGGTCCTTCTTTGCTCCCGAGGCGAAATTTGGCGGATCGGGGGCGTTTTGCCCGAAAAATGTTGTAATGCGCAGGGAAGCATGGTATACTGCTCTTGCCGCATATACTATCTGCGGCAGCTAATTTAAAAAGGAGAGAAAAGTTATGTCATTTGTTAGCCTTATTTGCGGCATTCTGACCCTGGTGGCATCCTGGATGATCTTCAAGAAAATGGGACACCAGGGCTGGGAGGGCATCGTCCCCTTTTACAACACCTACGTTCTTTGCCAGGAGCTGTACGGAAGCGGCTGGAAATTCCTGCTGCTCCTGATCCCCCTTTATAACATTTATTTCGTCATCAAAATGCAGATCGATCTGGCCAAGGCCTTTAACCAGGGCGCGGGCTTCGGCATCGGCCTGCTGCTGCTGCCCTTCATCTTCCAGATGATCCTGGGCTTCGGCAGCGCCCAGTACCGGGACGGTACCCAGGCCAACACCCAGCCCGACATGGTGGAGGATGTGGTCAACAAGGCCAAGGACGCCGTGTCCGGCAATCACAGCGACGATTCAAACGCGTAAATAGCATATAATGCAGCAGAGCAGGCCAATCTTCGTTGGCCTGCTCTGTTTTTTGGCTTTTATCCCTTGGGCAGATACTTGCAGAATAAATTGATCTTCTGTCGTCCATAGCCCTCCCTTTGGTAAAACTTGACCGCGCCGGGATTGGTGTCCTCCGCCAAAAGCTGCACCCGCAGCAGCCCCCAGCCTTGTATGAGCTTTTCCAGCTCTGCCAGGGCCGCCCGTCCATGTCCCTTGCCGCGATACGGCTCGCGGATAAAGAAATCGTCCAAAAACAGCACCTTTCCATGTGCCCAAACGCTGTGGAAGATCACTGTGTTCATAAATCCAATGGGCCGCCCATTGTCCTCCACTATAAACAGCACATTCCCGCCGTCCGGCTCCGCCAGGATCCAGCGGAACACCTCCGCCGGGTCGCCCTTGTCCAGTGGTGACTCCCACACATTTTCGTCCTCATATTCGTAGGCCATGAACTCCCTGTTCATTTCTACCCAAACTTTTTCGTCCGCCGGGGTGCATCTTCTCACCACGCCGCCCACCTCCATCGCGTTTAATAGATAGTGAAAAAGGGCGAGGAACAGCCCTCGCCCTTTTCATATTTTTTTACTTGCCGAAGTAGCGCTTCAGCAGGCCCTCGAAGGCCTTGCCGTGGCGGGCTTCGTCACGGGCCATTTCATGGACGGTGTCGTGGATGGCGTCCAGGT
>CAVKFX010000043.1:0-6896 GCA_963655625.1 uncultured Eubacteriales bacterium
GTCCATGAGGGGATCGGAGAAGCCCGCCAGATGGCCGCTGGCCACCCAGGTCTGGGGATTCATCAAAATGGCCGCATCCTGGCCCACGTTGTAGGGATTTTCCTGGACGAACTTCTTCCACCAGGCCTTCTTGATATTGTTCTTCAGCTCCACACCCAGGGGGCCGTAGTCCCAGGTGTTGGCGAGGCCACCGTAGATCTCGGACCCGGCGAAAATAAAGCCGCGGTTTTTACACAGGGCAACGATCTTGTCCATGGTTTTCTCGGTGTTTTTCATAGTGATTCTCCTTTATGGTTAGATTTTTCAGTTCAGTAAAAAAAAACGCCCTGAACTGCCGACGCAGCTCAGGGCGAACTAAAAGCATAGTCCGTGGTTCCACCTGAATTCGGGAAAATCCGCACTCAACGGCCATAACGGTGCCATCCGGCGGGCATTTCCTCCCGCAGCTCCGGGCCGCCACGCCCATCATCGCCTGTAATGCGTTTAGGGTATCACTTTTTTCCCCGGGAGTCAAGAGAAACTTTTGCGGTTTCCCGCCCAGGGTGTTTTTCGCCGGGACCGATGCCTGCGGCGGCCCGACCTGAATATAAAAAAGAGAACATCCTTCCGGATGTCCTCTTGGTGCGGTTCATTAGCCAATGTTGTTCAGCTTCAGAGTCAGCGCGCTCTTCTTGTGGGCCGCATTGTTCTTGTGCAGCAGGCCCTTGGCAGCAGCCTTGTCGATGCTCTTCACTGCGACCCTGTAAGCGCCCTCGGCCTCGGTGCGATTGCCTTCAACGGCAGCAGCCTCGAACTTCTTGATAGCAGTCTTCAGTGCGGACTTATTGGCTTTGTTGCGAGCATTTCTCGTCTCTGCCACCAGAACACGCTTCTTAGCAGACTTGATATTCGGCAAACCAAACACCTCCCCGATGATCAATTCCGCGCTTCAGAAATAACATCCACGCAGGATGATATTTTAGCATTGTTTCTTTCAAATTGCAAGTCTTTTTTTGAGATTTGCCGGGAAAAATTGAATATTTTTTGAACCCGGCGGCAAACTACAGTTCAGCCACAACATTTTGTGTTTTAGAAAGGGGTGTGACCACAAGCGTGAGCGTTTTGGGAACGGATCTGGCCCTGGAAGCGGCCCAGGCACAATTAAAAACCACCCGTCTCACCAGCCGGCCGGGCCTGACGGTGCGCCGGCGGGTGCGGGACGGCTACGCCCTGACGGCCATGGATCTCACGGACCCGCAGCAGGCGGAAAAGCTCAAGCGTCCCATGGGAAAATACATCACCATGGAGCTGGCGCCCTACCTGCAGCGGCGGCTGGATTTCTTCGCCCGGGGCGCCCGATGCATTGCCCGGGAGCTGGCGGCGCTGCTGCCGGAGGGCGATGGGCCGGTGCTTGTGGTGGGCCTGGGCAACCGCTCCCTAACGGCGGACGCCGTGGGCCCCCTGGCCCTGCCCCACATCCTGGTGACGCGGCACATGCTGCAGGCCATGCCGGAGGAATTCGCGGGCTTTTCCTCTGTGGCGGCCCTGGCCACCGGGGTCTTGGCGGAGACGGGGCTGGAAAGCTCCGAACTCATCGCCGCGGCGGCGGAGAAAATAAACCCCCGGTGCGTCATCGTCTTGGACGCCCTGGCCGCCGCCGGTCGGGAAAAGCTCTGCGCCGTGCTGCAGCTGACGGACACGGGGCTGACCCCCGGGTCCGGAGTAGGCAACCACCGCCGGGAGGTATCCCGAAAAACTCTGGGGGTGCCGGTGCTGGCCCTGGGCCTGCCCACGGTGATCCGGGCGGATCAGCTCATAGGCGAGGAGGCCCCGGCAGAGGGAGAGGCGCTGTTCGTCACGCCCCGGGACATCGACCAGCGGGTCCGGGAGCTGAGCCGCATGATGGCCTACGGCATCGACCTGGCCCTGCAGCCGCAGCTGACGGTGGAGGACATCACGGGGCTGCTGGGATGAGGGGATCCCTTTCGGAAGCTCCTTTATACACCCCTCCCTGTAGTAACCGCAGTTCTTCACTTTACCGACAGCCCAACCGGCGCGGCCTATATGGTCACGCCGGTTCCTTTTTTGCTGC
This sequence comes from uncultured Eubacteriales bacterium, assembly GCA_963655625.1. Classification (GTDB taxonomy): domain Bacteria; phylum Bacillota; class Clostridia; order Oscillospirales; family Oscillospiraceae; genus Vescimonas. The sequence continues at coordinate 2,072 of CAVKFX010000043.1, forward strand.
CCCCTTGCAGCCCCGCCGCCTTCACCGGGGCGCCGCCAAGAGCCTCTTAAATTTTTGTGAATTCCCTTATTTCCGCTTGCACAGCGCATTTTCGTGGGATATACTTATATTAATTTGTTATTTCCGAGGTGAGATTCCTGTATGAGCTCCTTTATTTCCTTTGAGAACGTAGAAAAGCGGTACGGCACGGGCGAGGTGTCCGTGCAGGCGCTGCACGACGCCAGCTTTACCATCGAAAAGGGCGAGATCTGCGTCATCGTGGGCCCCTCCGGCGCGGGCAAAACCACGCTGCTGAATATTTTGGGCGGCATGGATACCCTTACCTCCGGACAAGTCTTTTTAGATGGGCGCGAGGTCTCCGCCTTCAACAGCCGCCAGCTGGCAGACTACCGGCGGCGGGACATCGGATTCGTCTTCCAGTTTTACAACCTTATCCCCAACCTGACCGCACTGGAAAACGTGGAGATCGCCTCCCAGATCGTCAAGGACCCGCTGCCGGCGGCGCAGGTCCTGCAGGACGTGGGATTGGGTGAGCGCATGATAAATTTCCCGGCACAGCTCTCCGGCGGCGAGCAGCAACGCGTTGCCATCGCCCGGGCCCTGGCCAAGCGGCCCCAGCTGCTGCTGTGCGACGAGCCCACCGGTGCGCTGGACTATAACACCGGCAAGCAGATCCTGGCGCTTTTGCAGGAGCAGAGCCGCCAAAACGGCATGACCGTTGTGATCATCACCCACAACTCCGCTCTGACCGCCATGGCCGACCGGGTGATACACATCAAAAACGGCACCGTTCAGAGCATGGAGCGCAACGAACGGCCCACGCCGGTTGAGGAGATCGAATGGTAATGGGCAGTGCTTGGAGAAAAAATAATTTGCGGGAGCTGCGCCGCTCCCTGGGGCGCTGGTTGGCCATTTTGGCCATCATTGCCCTGGGCATCGGGTTTTTTGCCGGGCTCAAGGCCAGCAAGCCCGCCATGCTATTGACCGCCGAGGATTACTTGGGCGAGACGGGCTTTTACGACTTTCGCCTCATCAGCACCCTGGGCCTGACCCAGGAGGATGTGGCAGCCGCCGCACAGGTAAACGGCGTCGCCGCGGCGGAGGGTTCCGTCACCGTGGACGCCGTGGGCACCATAGGCGAGGATGAACGCACCCTCAAGGTGCTGACCCTGACGGACACGGTCAACCGCCCGAAGCTGACCTACGGACGCCTGCCCCAAAAGGCCGATGAATGCCTGGCGGATATGCACCGCTTTTCCCAAAAGGACGTGGGTGCCACCGTCACCATCAGCAAGACCTCCATTGACGGCTGCCTGACTACGGATACATTTACCATCGTAGGGCTATGCACCTCTCCGCTGTACTTAAATGTAGAGCGCGGAACCACCGCACTGGGCGGCGGCTCCATCGACGCCTTCCTCTGCATTCCCAAGGACGCCTTTGCTCTGGACTATTTTACGGAGGTCTCCGTGCTTTTAGATGGCGCCGACCGGACCCTCTACTGCGATGCATACACCGATGCCGTGTCCGCCCTGCGCCCCACCCTGGAGGCCCTGCTGGCCCAGCGGGCACCGCTGCGCTATGAGCAGATCGTTGATGATGCCCGCGCAGCTCTGAGCGACGCCCAGGCGGAATACGACAGAGGCGTGGCGGAGTACCAGGCCCAGCGAGCAGATACCGAGGCACAGCTGGACGAGGCAAAGCGCCAGCTGGACAGCGGCGCCGCCCAGCTGGAGGCAAACCGGAAAAAGCTGGACGAGGCCCAGCTGACCCTGGACCAGAAGGAAAAGGAGCTGGCCGCCGGCGAGCAGGAGATTCCCAAGGGCGAAGCCGCTTTGGCTGCTGCGAAGGAGGATGCCTACCGGCAGCTGGATGAAAAGCAGGCGCAGCTGGACGAAAACCGCCAGCAGGTGGACAGCGGCCTCCTGAAGGTCAAGCTCACGGGGCTGCCCTTACAGTACGAGACGCTGCTGGTCACGCGGCTGCAGCTGCAGAGCAGGCTCGCCGTCCTGGAGGAGGGCTCGGCGGATTATAACGCCACCCAGCGGATGCTGGACGGGACACAGCGCCTGATCGAGCAGTATGAGCAGGGCGAGGTCATCCCGCAGTATCTGAAGCTCAAGGACGCCCAGGCACAGCTGGACGATGCCCAGGCGCAGCTGGACAGCGCCCGCAGCGAGGCGGACAGCACCTTTGCCGCCAAGGAGGCGGAGCTGGCCGCCGCCAAGGCGCAGATAGAAAGCGGCAAGCAGCAGCTGGCGGACGGCCGCAGCGAGTTAGAGAACGGCCGCGCACAGCTGGAGAGCGCCCAGGCGCAGCTATCCCAAAGCCGCGCGGACTATGAGGCCGCCCAGGCCGCCGCCCAGGAGGGCTTTGCCCAGGCGGAGGCAAAGCTGGCGGATGGCAAGCGCCAGCTGGAAAAGGCACAGGTAGAGGTGGAGAAGATCGACCACCCCTCCACCTATGTGCTGGACCGGACCATTAACACCGGCTACCTCTCCTTCCGGGGTGACTCCTCCATTGTGGAGGGCGTAGCAAGGGTTTTTCCGCTGTTTTTCTTCCTGGTGGCCGCCCTGGTATGCATCACCACCATGACGCGCATGGTGGATGAGCAGCGCACCCAGATCGGCACCCTCAAGGCCCTGGGCTACTCCGACGGGGCCATCGCCTGGAAATATATCTCCTACTCCGGGTCGGCGGCGCTGCTGGGCGCGGTCTTCGGGTTTATGATCGGGACATGGATCTTCCCCCAGGGCATCTGGCAGGGCTACTCCATGCTCTACCAGTTCAGCAGCCGCCTGCGCTACTACTTTGACCCCGTGATGGCGGCGGTCTCCCTGGCTGCGTCCCTTGTCTGCTCCGTGGGGGCTACCTGGTTCGCCTGTCACGCGGAGCTGCGGCTGCTTCCTGCCAGCCTGATGCGCCCCAAGGCCCCCAAGCCGGGCAAGCGCATCCTGCTGGAGCGGGTCCGGTTTATCTGGAGCCGGGTGTCCTTCCTGCACAAGGTCTCCATCCGCAACATCCTGCGCTATAAAAAGCGCCTATTTATGATGCTGCTGGGCATCGGCGGCTGTACGGCGCTGATCGTTGCAGGCTTTGGCATACGGGACTCTATTGCCACCATTGCCGACGATCAGTTCGGCAGCATCACCCACTACGACATCGCCGTGACCTTCTCCACCCCTATGGATACCGCCCTGCAGGAGGATTTCCGCAGCCGGTATCCCACCGCACAGACCTGCGTTTTTGCGGAGACGGCCTCCTATGAGATCAAAAACGGCTCCGCTGTCTTTACCCTGAACACAGTGGCCACCGACGACCCGGACATTACCTCCGTTATCGGCTTGACGGACGGCACGCAGACCGTCCCCTACCCCCAGGAGGGCGCCATCATTGACCGCGACCTGGCCGACCGCCTGGGGCTCAAGGTGGGTGACATGCTCACCGTCTCCCTTAGCGACACAAAGAGCGCGGAGATCCCTGTGGAGGGCGTGTTTGAAAACTATGTCTACCACTATGCCTACATGACGGCGGAGACTTATGAGCGCATCTTCGGTGAGAGCTGCACCTACAAAACAGCCTATCTCCTGACTCAGGACGATGCCTATGCACTGGGCGCCTCCATTGCGGATAACCCCCGGGTGGCCAATGTCTCGGTGGTGAACTCCCTGCGCGAGCTGGTGCGCGACATGATGAAAAGCCTTGACTATATTGTCGGTCTCGTTATCGGCAGCGCCTGCGCCTTGGCACTGGTGGTGCTGTTTAACCTCTGCAATATCAGCATCACAGAGCGCATCCGGGAGATTGCGACGGTCAAGGTGCTGGGCTTTTATCGGCGGGAGACTCGCTTTTACGTCTTTCGGGAGATTCTGATGCTCAGCGTTCTGGGCGCCCTGGTGGGTCTGCCGGCCGGGTGGGCCCTGCACCGGTTTATTATGTCCCAGATCCGGGTGGATATGGTGTCCTTCCTCGTCCGTGTCACCCCCCTGAGCTACTGCCTGTCCTTTGTTATTACCATGCTGCTGAGTGTCCTGGTCTGCGCCCTGCTGGGCCGCAAGATCGACCGGATCCAAATGGCCGAGTCGCTCAAGTCTGTTGAATAAGCGGGCTTTCCCGCTATAAAACGCACAGCCGTGCGGCATCCCCTTTGGGTGGGGGATGGCCGCACGGCTGTATTTTTGCTTATTCGTCTTTTTACCGGCATAGGAAGCTAAACCAGCCCTCGCTGGTGTGGGTCTCCAAAATCTCCCAGCCGTCCCGGCGGAGGTGGTCCGCCACCTCTTCCGCCCGGTCATCGATGATGCCGGAGCAGAGGAACAGGCCCCCCTCCTTCAGAAACGGCCGCACCTGGGGGGAGATGCCGATGATGACGTCCGCCACGATATTGGCCACGACCATGTCGTATTCTCCGCCGAACTCTTTTTGCAGGGCACGGTCCGTGACCACGTTGCCCCAGCGAACGGTGTAGCGGTCCCTGCCGATGCCGTTGATGGCGGCGTTTTCATAGGCCACGTCCACGCATTTGTCATCAATGTCGCAGGCGAAGGCCTCCGCCGCGCCCAGGCGCAGGGCGGCGATGGAGAGGATCCCGCTGCCGCAGCCCAGATCCAGCACCCGCTCGCCGCCGCTAATGTGGGCATCCAGGGCCTGCAGGCACAGGCGGGTAGTAGCGTGGCTGCCGGTGCCGAAGGTGAGCCCCGGGTTCAGCCGCAGCTCCACCCGGCCGGAAACGCCGGCCTGCTCCCACTCTGGGATGACCAGCAGACGCTTGCCGATCTCCATGGGCTTATAAAACTGCTTCCAGTTGTTCTCCCAATCGGCGTCC
>CAVKFX010000044.1:0-16481 GCA_963655625.1 uncultured Eubacteriales bacterium
ATGTATTTTCAATTTAGGACAGTTAATTTTATCGTCCTATTAAAGTATAGCCCTCCGGCGTAAAATAGCCCTATGCAATCTACGGGAGGCGCAAAATGGATCCCTCAACCGAAAAAACCTATCTATTTGAGCAAATGCCTGTGCCGCAGGCGGTGCGGCGGCAGATCCTGCCCTCCATTGCCAGCCAGATGGTGCTGCTGGCCTACAATCTGGCGGATACCTACTTCGTGGGGCTGCTGAACGACCCGCAGCAGACGGCGGCGGTGTCGGTGGCATACACCATCACCGTACTGATGACGGCCATCGCCAACCTGTTTGCCATAGGCGGAGCCAGCTGCATGGCCAGGGCCATGGGCCGGCATGACAGGGACAGCGCCGGACGCATTGCGGGTATCTCCTTTTGGTGGTGCCTGCTGGCGGCGGTGCTGTTTTCCGGCATATTTGCGCTGTTTGCCTCTCCGCTGCTGCACCTGTGCGGGGCTACGGCGAAGACGTATGCGGCGGCATTCCATTATGCCAAGTGGGTGGTCATTTGGGGCGGCCCCTGCGCTATCCTCAACATCCTGCTTGCGAACCTCCTGCGCGCGGAGGGCAGTGCGGGCTTGGCGTCGGCGGGGGTTTCCCTGGGCGGCGTCATCAATATCGCCCTGGATCCTCTGTTTGTGCTGCCGCGGTTTTTGGGGCTGGGGGCCCAGGGCGCGGGACTGGCCACGACTATCTCCAACGGCATCGGCACGCTGTTTCTGCTCGCCTGCATCTTTTGCAGGCGGCGCAGCTCCGTGGTATCGCTGAGGCCCGGCAGCCTGCGCTATACCCCCAGGCACATGGGCGGCATACTGAAGATCGGCTTTCCCTCCTGCGTCCAGTATTTGCTGACGGTGGTGGCGTTAGGCGCACTGATGAAGTTTATGTCTGCCTATGATACCGACGCGGTGGCGGCGCTGGGCATCGTGAAGAAGCTGGATATGCTGCCGCTGTATTTCTCCATTGGCGTGTCGGGGGGCATACTGCCGCTGCTGGCTTACAACTACGCCGCAGGCAACCAGGATCGGCGGCACCGGGTGTTCAAGCTGGGCTGTGGGGTATCGGTGGCGTTTTCACTGGTGTGCGTGCTGGGCTATGAGCTGCTGGCGCCGGTGCTGGTGGGACTGTTCATCGACGTACCCGCCACCGTTGCCTACGGCGCGGCATTCCTGCGGATCATGGTGCTGGCTATGCCGATGATGGCCGTGTGCTACCCCATGATCACCCAATTCCAGGCCATGGGATGGGCGAAGGAGTCCCTGATCTGCTCCGTGCTGCGCAAGGGCGTATTGGACATTCCACTGCTGTTTCTGCTGGATGGGCTCATCCCCATGTACGGCTGCACCATGGTGCAGCCCATTGTGGACTGCATATCCATGTTGGCGGCCCTGTGGTTCTATAGACGGATCCTGCGGCGGGACAAACAAAGCCCTTGAGATGAGGCATAATTTTCAGAGGATCATAAAACGAGAACCACCGGCATTGCAAGGTGCCGGTGGTTCCTCATAATAATTTATCGGCCTGTCAGGGGGCCGGATAGGGGAATTTCTGACAGAGATAGCGGGCGAAGCGGACCGCTTCCCTGGTGGGGGAATTGGGCAGGGTTACACCCAGCACCCGCTTGGTCGGCGGCGTCAGGGACAGGATGCGGACCCGATGGAAAGGTGAGGTGTTACCCATGATAAATATGGAAAATTTTGACAAAGTACAGATCTGCGCGGGGACGGTCACGTCCGTTTCCATTAATAAAAAGGCCCGTAAGCCGGCCTACAAGGTCACCCTGGATTTCGGCCCGGAACTGGGGAAGAAAACCTCCTCCGCATGCGCTGATCCCTACGGCGATAGGGTATATCCTATAATACTATCAAGGAGTGCAGCGGATCCGGGAGAGCAGCAAGGTGCCTGTGATAGCCTCCATGGAGACTGTGACGGCGGCAATTCTCGGCGCTTTTGTGCTAAGAGAGAAACTGACGGGCATACACTGTTTAGGGATAGTCGTTGTGATGGGATCCATTGTAATGATGCAGCAGAAGCGGGAGCGGAAATGACGCGGCGGGGAGAGGCTCTCCACAAAACAACGAAAAGAAACAACATACGTTTGATAAGCGGCAGGGGCGCGGTGAAATTCACTACGCCCCTGCCGTTTTTGGGATCATTCCGGACGCTGCCTGTGCATCGGTAAAGAGGGGAGGCGAATGACACTGTCTGGATTTTAGGAAGCAATATCCGAAAAACAGGGCTATGACAAAGATTTGGTAAACATGTATAGGCTATTCATATAAAAAGGAGGACGTTCGCCATGGATTTTTGGAAAATGAACGGCGCCGGCAACGACTTCATCGTGGTGGATGACCGACAAGATGCCATTGCTGACGAGAAATGGCCGGAGATCATCCATACCGTCTGTGAGCGGCATATGTCCATCGGTGCCGACGGATTCATGGTGGTGAAAAAGCCCACCTACGGCGGCGACTACAAGATGCTGTTTTTCAATTCCGATGGCTCCATGGGGGAGATGTGCGGCAACGGTGCCCGCTGCATCTGCCGATATGGCTATGAAAACGGATTGGCCGGCGAGGTGCAGAAGGTGGAGACCACGGCGGGTCTGGTCACTGGTTGGCGAGTGGATCGCCGGCTGTACCGTGTGCGGCTCAACGATCCCTGCAACATGCGCCTGGATGGCAAGGCGGAGGTGGACGGCGCGACCTATGATTGCGCCTATGTGGAGCTGGGAGACCCCGGCATCCCACATGCGGCAGTGCCCATGAAGGACCTGAAGAATTTCGACACGCAGACACTGTTCCAGTTGGGTCGTAAGCTGCGGTTCTATAAGGATTTCCCCAAGGGCGCCAACGTGAACTTCTATGAGATCATCGGAACCGACCATGTGTATGAGCGCACCTATGAGCGGGGCGTGGAGGACTTTACCTACGCCTGCGGCACCGGCACCGGCTCTGTGGTGACTGTGCTGACGCTGCTGGGCAAGGTCTCCGGCCAAAACGTCCGGGTGGATATGACCGGCGGCACGCTGTATATCGACGTGGAGCGGGACAGTGACGGGCATGTTACCGACCTGTTTCTGACCGGCCCTACCAACATCGTCTGCAAGGGTGAGATCACCGACGAGGCTCTGGACATTTGACACCCTGCGCCCGGTCTCATTGACGCATCCATTCAAGACACCCGCGTTTTTAACACAAGTTAAACTCTAAAATTCGTATATCCGGCTCACTGTGAGCATTAAACATACAGTAAAACCGAACCTATGGGAAAAGAAAGGGTAGAGCTATGATCTGTGAGAATATTACCATCGGCGCCAATGGGCATCTACACTTTGCCAGCCAGGACACCGTGGCCCTGGCGCAGCAGTACGGCACACCGCTGTATCTGCTGGACGAGGACTACATCCGCCATCAGTGCCGCGTGTATCAGAACGCCTTTAAGAAGCATTTCGGCCCCACCAGCCGCCCCTTGTATGCCAGCAAGGCCAACGCCTTCAAGCGCATCTATGAGATCATGAAGGAGGAGGGCATGGGCATCGACGTGGTGTCCTCGGGGGAGATATACACCGCCCTGCAGGCGGGCTACGACCTGTCCCACGCCTACTTCCACAGCAACAATAAGACTGACGAGGACATCGTGTACGGCATGGATCACCACATCGGCTGCTTTGTGGCGGACAACGTGGAGGAGATCAAGGCCATTGAGGCCGAGGCCGGCCGCCGGAGCATCCGGCAGAAGGTGCTGCTGCGCCTGACCCCGGGCATTGATCCCCATACCTATGAGGCCATTTCTACCGGTAAGGTGGATAGTAAGTTCGGCTCTGCCGTGGAGACCGGACAAGCGGAGGAGATCACCGTGTTCACCCTAGCCCAGCCCCATTTGGAGCTGATGGGCTTCCACTGCCATGTGGGCTCCCAGGTGTTCGGCGAGGACATATTCGAGCGCGCGGCCGTCATTATGCTGGAGTTCATTGCCGCCATGAAGGAAAAGCACGGCTACATGGCCCAGCAGTTAGATCTGGGCGGCGGCTACGGTGTCCGCTATGTGGAGAGCGACCCCAACATCGATGTGGACACCAAGGTGAGCCAGGTGGCTGCGGCCATTAAGGAGGCCTGCAAGCGGCTGAACATTGAAATGCCCGAGATCCATATGGAGCCCGGCCGCAGCATCGTGGGCGCGGCAGGCATGACTCTGTATACCTGCGGCACGGTGAAGAAGATCCCTGGCTATAAAAACTATGTCTCCATTGACGGCGGCATGCCGGATAATCCACGCTATGCGCTGTATAAAGCCAACTATACCTGCCTGCTGGCTAATAAAATGAATGAGAAGTGCGACTTCGAGGCCTCTGTGGTGGGCCGCTGCTGCGAGAGCGGCGATATTATCCAGGAGCATGTGATGCTGCCTGCCTCCGTGGGTCGCGGCGACACTGTGGCAGTGTGTACCACCGGTGCGTACAACTACTCTATGGCCTCCAACTATAACCGCCTGCCGCGGCCTGCTACGGTGATGCTCAGCGGCGGCAGGAGCTATGTGGCCATCCGGCGCGAAACCTTCGGGGACCTGTGCGCCTGCGACCTGTAAGTGTGAACTGAGAATAGACAAAAAGATCAGGGCCCTCTTGGCCCTGATCTTTTTGTTATTTTACTGCAGCAACAGCAGGCTGAACACCAGGGTGAACAGAGCCACCGTTTCGATGATACCGATGACGATGAAGTAGTTGGCCGTGCCCTTTCCGGTTTCGCCCAAAGCGTCTGCGGAGGCCGCGGCGACCTTGCCCTGGAAGAGGGCAGACAGGCCGATGGCCAGGCCCGCAAAGATACCGGTGAACATGGCCAGCAGGGAGTCACAGCCGCCCTCCACGGCGCTGCGGATGAAGTTCATCAGCAGGAAACCATAGATGGTCTGGGTCAGGGGAGCGCCGGAGAAAGCCACCATGATGAAGGGGGCGGGTTTTCCGTTGGCGTAGCACTTTTTCCACGCGCCGACAGAAGCCTGTGCGGCAAAGCCGGAACCGAATGCAGAGCCCATGGCGGACAGGCCCAGAGCGCACGCCATACCAATAAATGCGATATTCATAATTAATCTCCTATCCGTTTATTTTTTTATTTTGTCGCCCTTTTTGAAGGGATCGTATGCGATACCGGCCCATTCCATACCCAATTGACCGGAGAACTCCAGCAGATTCAGCCGGACGCCATGGACCACTACGGAGAGCAGACCCATGACAATGTTCAGCCCATGGCCGATGAGCAGGATCAGCACCGCGGCCACCACCAGGGGGCCCTTGAAGCCAAAGGCCATGTTGTTGAAGCTCTGGGCAATGGCCAAAGATGCCATGCCCACGGCAAACAGGCGGATATAGCTCATGATATTGCCGAAAGCGCTGATGGTGTTGAGGAACACCGTGAATGCGTCGCCGAGCCCCGCCTTGAGGCCCTGGCCAAAGGTCTTATCCGGTGCCATGCCGCCGAACAGCACCACCAGCAGGAAGCCGGCGATGACCACGCAGGCCACAGGCATCAGATTTACCTCCTGGCCGATGACCAGGTACAGCACCACGAAGTACAGCGCATCGATGGCGGCCAGCCAGCCCAGATCGGCTACCCAGCTCAGATCCTTCTCCTTCAGCTTGCGGCGGATGTTCATGACGCAGGCCAAAGACAACTGCACCGTGCCCAAAATGAAGCAGAACTTCATGATGGTATTCTGCTGGGTGGTGGTGGATACATCAAAGTATGCCGGGTAGTTGGCAAAGGTGGGGATCACCAGACTTCGCAGCAGCGGCACATCCATGGCCTGCTCCAGGCCGAACCAGGTGCCTGTGAGCGCGCCCCATATAATGGTGGCAATGGACAGCACCCACAGCAGCTGCACGGCATTGGATTTTTTCTTGCCCTTCAGCGTCAGGACCAGGGCCAGCAGCAGGAACAGGCAGCCGTACCCCGCGTCGCCGATGATCATGGCAAAGAACAATGTGAAAAAGCCCAGGAACCAAAAAGAAATGTCGTACTCCCGGTAGCCGGGAACGGTGCCCAAAATGTCAAACACGGGGATCATCAGCTTGGTCACCTTATTGTATTTGACCTTGGTGGGGACCTTGTCGTCATCGGCGGCGGGATCCTCCAGGACCCACGCCCAGTGGGCCTGGGCGGCGGCCGTCTTGAAGTCCTCTGCCTGGGCGGCGGGCAGATAGCCCCGCAGCCACACCAGGCCGTCCTGGCTCTGGGAGGTGTTGCTGACGGCGGAATACTCGGCGTTGTTCTGCGTTTTGAGCATCTGCGCGCGGATGCTGGGCAGATGGGAAGCCGCCTGGCGAAGGGTGACTTCGCAGTCCGCAAGTTCCTGAGTGCAGCGCTGCTGCTCCTGCTCCAGCTCCTCCAGGCCCTTATCGGGAATGGGGAACTCCGTGGCGGAATATTCGCCGGGCAGGGGAGCAAGGATGGCAAAGGTCTGCATCTTGCCTACGGGGGACAGACGGATGACCTGCACATCCGGATCGGCCAGCAGAGTAGCCATTGTCTTTTTATCCGTGCGGTAAATGTGGATGTCCCAGCCCGCGTCCTTGAGGGAACGCACCTCAGCCGGGGAGAACCGCCCCCACTCGGCCAGCCTTTCCGCGGCAGCATGAGCGGTGGTCTGCTCCTCCTGCAGCGCTTTTTTGCGCTCCATGCAGGCGGATAGCTCGGAGAAAAAGGCCTCGAATTCATCATCGGACAGGGGGGCCTTCTCCGGGGGAACATCGCCGTACTCCTGCAGCACGGTGACCATCCGGGACAGATCCGCAAAGCGCTGGAGATGCTGCTGATCCGCAGCGGCCTTTTCAGAAAAATGGACGATGCCCAGCTGCTGCAGACGGTCCAGCAGAGCGGTCTTTTCGGCCGCAGTGGTCACAATGTGGACCACCTTCATTTTTTCAATCATTGGCCCACCTCCTGCAGCTTTTTCTTGGCGATCTTGCCCCGCACCACGGCGGAGGTCTGCTGGTCGCCCAGGTAGATGCCGATGACGCGGATGTTTTCCTTGGCCTCGGGGATCTTTACCTTTTCAAACAGGTTTACCCGCTGGGCCGTGGAGCGCAGCTCCTTTTCCAGCAGCTCCACCTGGCGGCGGAGGGTCTTGGCCAGGGCGTCCAGCCGGGCGATCTCCCGCAGGCGGACGGCGGCGGTATCCACCCAGAGGGGATAGTCCGCCACGTCGTACCGGATCTCCTCAAAGCGCAGATCCCGGAACACCGGCACGGTGACACCGGCAATGTTCTCCTGGCCGCATTCCACATGGCTGGGGCGGATGAGAGACTGGAGCTGCTTGCCCTCGGGAAAGGTCTCGTTTTCCGCAAAGACGGCCACCCAATCGTCCAGCCCGTCTACGGCGGCCCGGCGCTGCCGCTCCACCTCCTCCAGCTGGGCGGTGACATGCATCACCACAGATTGGAGCTGCTGCTTTTTCAGCTGCAGTGTGGGCAGGTAACGCTGAAACTGCTTCAGCCGGTCTTTCTGCACCTTCAGTTCGTTTTTTGTGAGTTTAACAGCCATAGGCGCCTCCTCACTCCTGGGCGGAGGGCTTGGGCCATCTCTCCTGAATGAGACTGGTTTTCAGACCCGTTTCATTGGGCTCAAAGCACTCGGCCAGGATCTCCCAGCCCAGATCCAGCGCCTCCTCCAGAGGAATGTTTACGCTCAGATCCATCAGCTTTGTTTCAAACAGATGGCCGTACTTCAGCAGCTTTTCATCCCACTCGGACATGGCAAAGCCCATGGATTTCTTCTCAAGACTCTCCTTGTAGGCACTATACAGGCGGATCATGCCGTCCATCAGCGCCCGGTGGTCGCTGCGGGTCTTGCCGTTGACGTTCTGCTTCAGGCGGGACAGGGAGCCGAAGGGCTCAATATGGCCGTTTTTCAGATAATACTGGCCCTCGGTGATATAGCCGGTGTTGTCGGGGACGGGGTGGGTCACGTCGTCGCCGGGCATGGTGGTCACGCCCAGGATGGTGATGGAGCCGGCATCCTCAAAGTCCACGGCCTTTTCATAGCGGGCGGCCAGGCAGCTATAGAGGTCGCCCGGATAGCCGCGGTTAGACGGCACCTGCTCCATGGTGATGGCCATTTCCTTCTGCGCATCGGCATAGTTGGTCATATCGGTCAGCAGGACCAGCACCCGCTTGCCGTCCAGCGCGAATTGCTCAGCCACGGCCAGGGCCAGGTCCGGCACCAGGGTACACTCCACCGTGGGGTCGGAGGCGGTGTGGATGAACATCACCGTGCGGCCCATGGCGCCGCTCTTTTCCAGGGTATCCCGGAAGAACAGATAGTCGTCGTACTTCAGGCCCATACCGCCCAGGACGATCACATCCACCTGCGCCTGCATGGCAATGCGGGAGAGCAGCTGGTTGTACGGCTCGCCGGACACGGAGAAGATGGGCAGCTTCTGGCTCTCCACAAGGGTGTTGAACACGTCGATCATGGGGATACCGGTGCGGATCATCTTATTGGGGACGGTACGCTTGGACGGATTCACGGACGGGCCGCCGATGGGGATCATATTCTCCGTCAGGGCGGGACCGTTATCACGGGGCACGCCGGCGCCGTCAAAGATGCGGCCCAGCAGGTGGTCCGAGAAGGACACCATCATAGGACGGCCCAAAAAACGGACCGGATCCGTAGTGCTGACGCCCTGGGTGCCGCTGAAGACCTGGAGCGTTACCATGTCCTTATTCAGCTTGATCACATTGGCATAGCTTTTGCCCACCAGGGCCAGGTCACCCAAACGGACGCCGGAGGCCCGGACGGTGACCACGTTACCCACGATGGATTCGATTTTCGTATAAACTTTCTGCATATTGCTTCCCTCCTCAGCCCTGGACTTTGCTCAGGTAAAAGTCCTTCAGCTTCTTTTCCTGGGCCTCGAACTCCGGCGAGCGGAACTGGGTGTTGTGCCAGTCCAGGAACTCCTGCCGGACCTGATTGAAGAAGGCACGGATCTCTTTCTTATCCTCCAGGTTGAAATCCCGGGTCAGCACATCGTAGAGTACATTGAACTCGTACACCTGGCGATCGGGATCGCAGGCGGCGTCGATGGGATCGAAGGAGTTCTGCTGCAGATAGACCGCGTCCAGCAGCTCGCCCTTTTGATAAATGATGTAGTCCTCGGCGGAGGTGCCCTCCTCACCGATGACCTTCATCATCTGGTTGATCTCGTTGCTGCGCTTGAGGATGGATCGGGCCTGCTCCACCCGCTCCATGTCCACCACACCCTTGTACTTGGACCAGGAATCAATGGGGTGGATGGCGGGGTATTTGCGGGCATCGGACCGCTCGCGGGACAGGCCGTGGAACGCGCCCACCACCTTCAGGGTGGCCTGGGTCACGGGTTCTTCAAAGTTACCGCCGGCCGGGGAGACGGTGCCGCCGATGGTCACGGAGGCGATCTCGCCATTCTTCAGGCGGACCTTGCCAGCCCGCTCATAGAAGGAGGCGATGACGGACTCCAAATAGGCGGGGAAGGCTTCCTCGCCGGGGATCTCCTCCAAACGGCCGCTCATTTCACGCATAGCCTGGGCCCAGCGGCTGGTAGAGTCTGCCAGCAGCAGCACATCCAGGCCCATCTGCCGGTAATATTCCGCCATGGTCACGGCGGTGTAAACCGACGCCTCGCGGGCGGCCACGGGCATGGAGGAGGTGTTGCAGATAATAATGGTGCGCTCCATAAGGGAACGGCCGGTGCGGGGGTCTGTAAGCTCCGGGAACTCCGTCAGCACCTCCACCACCTCGCCGGCACGCTCGCCGCAGGCGGCCACGATGACGATGTCCACATCGGCGTTCTTGGCCTCCATGTGCTGCAGCACGGTCTTGCCGGCGCCGAAGGGGCCGGGCACGCAGAAGGTGCCGCCCTTGGCCACAGGCAGGAAGGTGTCGATGGAGCGGATCTTGGTCACCAGGGTCTCATCGGGGCGCAGACGCTCCTCATAGCAGCGGATGGGCTGCTTCACGGGCCAGGAGAAGACCATGGTCAGCTCCCGCTGCTCGCCCTTTTCGTTTTCCAGCACCGCCATGGTGTCGCGTACATTGTATACGCCCTTTTCCCGGACGGATTTGACCATCCACTCGTCTGTCAGGTCAAAGGGGACCATGATCAGATGGGTGAACAGACCTTCCGGCACGCTGCCGATGGCATCGCCTGCGGTGACCACATCACCGGGGGCGACCCGGGGGGTGAACTCCCAATCCCGGTCGGGGATGGGATCCAGGTACACGCCGCGTTCCAGAAAGAAGCCGCATTTTTCCGCCAGCTTGGGCAGGGGATTCTGCAGGCCATCGAACACCTGGGTCAGCAGGCCCGGCCCCAGCTCCACGCTCATGAGCTGGCCGGAGAGCTCCACCTTGTCACCCACCTGGATGCCGTTTGTCATTTCATAGATCTGCATGCTGGCCGTGTCGCCGTTGATGCGGATGACCTCGCCCTTGAGCCGCTGGTCGCCCACCAGGACATAGCCCACTTCATTTTTTCGCACGGAGCCGGAGAAGCTGGCTGATACCAGGTTCCCGTTCACTCCGGTCACAAATCCTGTTACTTTGTCCATATTGATTCTCCTGTTTTGTTATAGGCTGGAAATCTGCTGCCGGATGCTGTCCATCAGCCCGTCAAAGGCCTGCTTGCCCCGGTCATACCGGAAGGTGCGCTGGCGCTCCAGAAGCTGCAGCTTCATGGCGTAGCCATAAAGGGCATGCTCATCAAAATTGTGCAGGCCGATCATGTCATTCAAACGGCGAAATTCCAGGTCCAGTAATAGACGCTCACCCTCCAGGGGATTTTCCGCATTTACTGCCGCCGTCACCACCTGCACAATGCCCGAGTCCCGATCGGAGGGGACAGGGCAGATCCGGCCCAGCTTTACGCTGCGCTGATAGGTCAGCTCCCGGGAAAGAGCCCGGTAGAATTCCCCCCAGCCGGACAGCAGCGGCCCCTTGTCCGAGTACACCGTCAGCTCCTCCAGAGTTTTATACACCCCTTCGCTCACTGCGGATCTGCACTGAGAGAGGAACGTGGCATAGTCCATGGGTGGCTCGCCCTGGGTGCGGAGCATGGGCAGGCTGGAGATGAGATAATAGTAGGAAGCCATGCGGCACCTCCTTACAGGCGAGTATCCCGGAAGAAGGGCATGAGCATTTCCGCGATTTCCTCATCGGAGCAGTCAAAATAACCGGAGCCGTCCTTAGCGGCCAGGCGGAAGCCGGCCCCTACCTTCTTGGAGGGACGGATCTCCAGGCCGTTTTTCAGCTCCTGGGCAAGTTCCTGACGGATGGCATCCGTCACCTGGCCCACTTCTACCGTATAGGCGGAGACATCCTCACCCTGCAAAGCGGCACGAATGAGGGTGGCCAGGGTTTGCTGATCCAGTGCCTTGCACACATCGGCAGCCAGGATCTTTTCAAATTCCTTTTGAATCTCCTGGTGGAAAGCCAGTACGGCGTCGCGCTTGGCCTGTTCGGCGCTGAGACGGGCGCTGTTTTTGAAGACGTCGATCTCGGCGTTTGCATCCTGGCGCAGCTTGTCAGACTCGGCCTTTGCCTGGGCGATGATGGAATCCGCCTGCTCCTTAGCCTGGGCAACAATAGCGGCGGCCTCCTTATTGGCGCTGTCGATTCCATCCTTTTTGATGGATGAAACGAGGTCCTGAATTTGAAGTTCCATTGTGATCACCTTCTTGATTATGTTTTTGTGCATATGTCTGTATTATAAAGCTTTTGCATGCAGGTTGCAAGTGTTTTTGGCGGGGGAAGTCATTGAATTTGCTGATAAAAAGTCGGGTGAGGGCATATACAGAATCCACCGATCCCCCTGAGGAGGATCGGTGGATTCTATAGAATAGCGAAAAGTGTTTTTATGCGGCAGATGCAGCTTGCTTTTTGGCAGAGATATACTGGAATGCGACTACAGCGCCAACCACAGCGAGACCGATCAGGTCAGAGGTCAAGCCGGGGATCATCATTCCGAGGCCACCTGCTACAAGGGCAAAGCGCAGCAGCATGGGAATCTTACGATAGAGGTGACCGTTGAGAGCTGCGGCGATGCCGAACAGACCCAACAGGGCGGTAACGGAGATAAGCAGCACATCGTACCACTCTACATTGCCGACAAAGAGCATACTCGGGTTATAGGCGAATATATACGGCACGATGAAGGCTGCTATAGCCAGCTTTGTGGCGTTAATACCGGTCTTCATGGGGTTGGACTTGGCGATGGCGGAGCCGGCATAGGCAGCCAAGGCCACAGGGGGCGTAATGTCCGCCACGATGCCGAAGTAGAACACAAAGAAATGGGCAGCGACAACGGGGAAGCCCAACTGGATCAGAATGGGGGCGCAGGTGGAGGCCATGATGCAGTAGTTGGCGGTGGTAGGTACACCCATGCCCAGCACGATGCAGCAGATCATGGTCAGCACCAGGCCGACGATGGTGGCATTGCCGGCCAGAGAAACGATGGCGTTAATAAGGATGGAGGCAAGACCCGTAACGGTAATGCATCCGGCGATCATACCCGCCATGGCACAGGCCACAGCCACGGTGATGGCGCCCTTGGCACCGGCGGCAAGAGCATCAACAGCGGAGAGAAGAGAAGTCTTCACGGTTCCCCACAGGACCTTCCCAAAGCTCTGGCCTTTCATCTCTCGAATATTGGTAGCCAGCAGATGAATAAAGCCGATGACAAAGGAGGCCAAGATGGAGATGGCAGCAGAGGTAGCCATGGTCTTTGCACCGGAGGACACCAGCCATACCAGCAGCACCAAAGGCAGGATCAGATAAATATTTTTGATCAGATAGCCCCACTTGGGCAGCTCTGCGCGGGGGATACCCTTCAGGCCCAGCCGCTTTGCCTCCAAATGGACGGCTATAAAAATACCGGAGAAGTACAGAATGGCGGGGAGAATAGCCTTCACGGCCACCTGCGCATAGGGCAGGTCCATGTATTCCGCCATAAGGAAGGCGGCGGCGCCCATAATGGGCGGCATAATCTGACCGCCGGTAGAGGCGGCAGCTTCCACGGCGCCGGCGAACTCAGGCTTATAGCCGGTTTTCTTCATCATGGGGATGGTCACGGAACCGGTAGTCACAGTGTTGCCCACAGAGGAGCCGGACACCATGCCGCACAGGG
The DNA here is from genome assembly GCA_963655625.1 of uncultured Eubacteriales bacterium. Classification (GTDB taxonomy): domain Bacteria; phylum Bacillota; class Clostridia; order Oscillospirales; family Oscillospiraceae; genus Vescimonas. Next base: position 13,183 of record CAVKFX010000044.1, read on the forward strand.
CGGAGGAGATAACAGCCACCTTAGCGGGGCCGCCGCTGGACCAACCGGCCACGCGGTTTGCAAAGTCAATGAAGAAGCTGGCGATGCCGGTGCGCTCCAAAAACGCGCCGAAGATAATGAACAGAACGATGTAAGTAAAGCACACGTTAATGGGAGTGCCTATGACACCGGAGGTGGTGTAGAATAGCTTATACACCACATTTTTCAGCGCGTTGAAGAAACTGGGGTTATAGCTGAGCTGGTTATAGAAGGTATAGATCAGCAATGCAGCCACAACACACAGGATAGGGATACCCACGCATCGGCGGCACAGCTCTATCAGCACCAAAATGCCGATGACGCCGATGATCACATGGATGGGCTCAATGCGGGTGGCCAGTTGAATCAGGGTAAAGGCATTGATGGCAAAATAGAAAAAGCACGCGGAGCCCACCAGCATCAGCACGATGTCGTACCAGGGCAGGGAATTGACCTTCACATGGCCCTTCTTGGCCGGGTAGGTCAAAAAGCCCAGGATAATGATGCAGCCCACAAACAGGGTCAGGCGCACCTCGGGCAGGGCAGTGGAGAACAGGGTCATATACAGGCAGTACAGGGAGAAAAGGGTCATGATCACCGTAATGATGATCTTGGGGGTGCCTTCCCAAATGCGAGTGGCAGATTCGCGGTCATACTTACGCATGACTTCGTCCAGATCGGTCTCCATGTCACTGCTGCTTTCAGCAGCGGGTGCAGTATCTACCGCAGGTGCCGTCTGGCTTTTCTTTTTAAAGATGCTCAACGGGAGCGTCCTCCTTTAGGCTTATTTTGTTATAGACAGTGAGGACTACGGCGGATAGCCTCCGCCGTAGTCATCTCACTTGACATTTTCGTTAAGAAGTCGAACAGAATTACTTGCCGGCCACGGTGATGTTGTGCTCAGCAAAGTACTCCACAGCACCGGCGTGATAGGGCACGGAGGTGATGGAGGAGGCATACTCCAGGTTCAGCTCGCCGTACTTGGCATGGCTGCTGACCAGGCTGGATGCGTTATCGAAGATGTCGGCGCACAGGGCCTTGATGGCATCGGCGGGCACATCGTCACGGGCCAGGATCACAGCGCCCACGGCCACGGTGGTGGTGTCGGAATCCAGGCCGTACACGTCAGCCTTGATGGTGCACTTGGAGTAGTAGGGGGAGGACTTGAGCAGAGCGTCGATATGCTCGTCATCCAGGGAAACCAGGGACACGGGCTTTGTGGTGGATAGATCCACGATAGCAGTGGTGGGGGCGCCGGCCACGATGAAGGCGGCGTCGATCTTGCCGTCCTTCAGGGAGTCAGCGCTGTCGCCGAAGCTCTGATAGGTGGCATTGATCTTGGTGAACTTGCCGTCAGCGTCCAGATCGCCCAGACCATAAGCGCTCAGGATGTCCACAGCGTTGAAGTACACGCCGGAACCGGCAGCGCCGACAGACACGTTCTTACCGGCCAGGTCAGCCACGGTCTTGATGCTGGGATCGGTGGTGACGATCTGCACATCCTCCATGTACAGGGCGGCCACGGTGGAGAAGCAGTCGATGGGGCTCTCAAAGAGGTTGGTGCCGTTATAGGCATAGGCCATCACGTCGGACTGGCAGAAGGCCAGCTCTGCGTTGCCGTCTGCCAGCTCTTCCACGTTGGACTTGGAGCCGTTGCCAACCAGACCGGTGACAGACACATTGGTATTGTTGGTGGCGTGCTGGGCGATGACGGAGCCGAAGGCATAGTAGGTGCCGGACTCGCCGCCGGTGACGAAGCGCAGCTTCGCGGTAGAAGCAGCGGGAGCGCTGTCGCCAGTCTCATTGCCGGAGGCGTTACCGCCGCCGCAGGCAGTCAGAGATGCGATGAGACCCAGAGCCAGAATCAGAGAAAACACTTTTTTCATTCCAAATCCCTCTTTCACAGTTGAATTAGGTGGAAACGCCCGGTGCTTTTTTCAAGGGTGTTTCCGTAAGCATGTGCATAGTATACATGTATATCATTCATTTTGCAAGGGTCATTTTCTCTTTTTGGTGATTTTTTGCAATGTTTAAGTATTCATCTTGCATTTTCACGCTATTCTCTGCGTTTTCCCGCAAATGTCTTGCAAAACAAATGTCCGTCTTGCAAAAACACGCCCCGCCAGAAAAACCAGCGGGGCGTGTTTTGTGCAGTTTAACTAAGAGCAACTTACTGAATCACCTTGGAGTCTACAACTTCCTTCAGCTTGGCGGTGAAGTCCTCCAGGCTCATAGCGCCCAGATCCTCGCCGGCGCGGGTACGGACGGAGACCGTCTTGTTTTCCATATCCCGGTCACCCACAACGATCATATAGGGCACCTTCTCCAGAGTGGCCTCACGGATCTTCTTGCCGATCTTCTCGTTGCGGTCATCCACCTCCACGCGGAAGCCTTGGCCGTCCAATGCGTCAGACAGATCCTTGGCATAATCCAGCGCACGGTCGGTGACAGGCAGGATCTTCACCTGAACAGGAGCCAGCCATGTGGGGAAGGCGCCGGCAAAGTGCTCGGTGATGATGCCGATGAACCGCTCGATGGAGCCGAACACAACACGGTGGATCATCACGGGCACGTCCTTGCCGCCGTCGCTGGTGGTATACTCCAGATCAAAGCGGCCGGGCAGCTGATAGTCCAGCTGAATGGTGCCGCACTGCCAGGTACGGCCCAGAGAGTCCTGAATGTGGAAGTCCAGCTTGGGGCCGTAGAACGCGCCGTCGCCGGGGTTCACCACATACTCCTTGCCGATGGAGGTAATGGCGTCGGCCAGAGCGTTCTCTGCCTTCTCCCAGTCCTCCCGGGTGCCGATGTGGTCCTCGGGCATGGTGGACAGCTCGATCTTGTAGGGCAGGCCGAACAGAGAGTAGACATCGTCGAACAGGCGGGCGATGCGGATGACCTCATCCTTGATCTGGTCCTTGGCCAGCAGGATGTGGGCGTCGTCCTGAGTGAAGCAGCGGACACGGAACATGCCGTGGAGCGCGCCGGAGAGCTCATGACGGTGGACCAGGCCCAGCTCACCGTACCGCAGGGGCAGGTCTCGGTAGGAATGGGGCTCCAGCTCATAGACCAGAATACTGCCGGGGCAGTTCATGGGCTTGATGGCAAAGTCCTCGCCGTCAATGACGGTGGTATACATATTATCCTTGTAGTGATCCCAGTGGCCGGAGGTCTCCCACAGAGTCCGCTTCATGATCTGAGGAGTGGAGATCTCCACATAGTTCCACTTCTTGTGGACCTGACGCCAGTAGTCGATCAGGGTGTTCTTCAGCACCATGCCCTTG
>CAVKFX010000045.1:0-12394 GCA_963655625.1 uncultured Eubacteriales bacterium
GTTCACGGCGCCGGCCTGCTATGACGAACTGCTGCGCCGGACCTATGGAGACTATATGCTTTTCCCGCCCAAGGAGCAGCAGGTGACCCATCACGACTTTGATATCACCTGGCGGGCGCGGGAAGCGGAACGGGCCGGCCGGTGAGCCGGAAAAAGGAATTTAAGCAATGGTTGTCTTTCTAAGCGTCATCCAGTTTCTGTGCATCGTTGCGATCATGGTGCTGGAGTTCAATAAAAAATCACCGGCTGTGTTTTTGTGGGCCACGGTCTTTCTGATGTTCGGCGTCATGCACATGGTATCCTGCATCGCCGGGACCAATGCCTACTCGGGCGCAGTTTTGAATGAGGCGTCCCTATTTGTCATCGGCTTCTGCGCTGTCTATGCCCTTACGCGCATCCTGCTGCTGAAGGGCCGCGTCACCGCCCCCCACCCGTACCTGGAGGATGGCTATCTTACGCAGCTTTCCCGCCAGGTGAGCCGGGCGGAGAGCACCTTCTTTTTCGTGGTGCTGTGCGTGGCAGTGGTGGCAGATATTGCAGACAAAGTCATCGCCATGGGCGGCCTGGGCAACACGTCCTGGGGCGCGTCCCGGGAGATGCAGCAGTCCTACCTGAATATTTCGCAGATCACGTCGGTGATTTTCCTGCTGCTGTCGGGCCTGCTGCTTTATGCGCTGATGCGCCGGCATTATACCTATGCTGCCATGGTGGCGCTGGTGATTTTGATAAAGGTAGTTATTTCCCGCAACCGGGTGGAGGTCATCCCCCTGTTTGCCTGTTTGCTGGGCTATTATCTTATCAAGCGTCGGCGCATCACCATCAAGATGGGGATCTTCTGCTTGATCTGCGCGTGCTTGGTGATCTATGTGGTCTATGCCCTGCGGGCCTACCGCTGGTACGGGACCATAGATAATTTCCTCCATACGGTCACCTTTCAGAATTTCAACGAGCAGATCCTGGAGTTTTTCCGGGAGGATAACGGCGAGTTGGGTCTGCGCAAGTGGTTTTATTACTATATCGATGGGGATAATCAGTTCAAGGACTTCGGCCAGGGGCACAGCTATCTGCGTGTGCTGATGACCTTTATCCCCACCCGGTTCTCTTTGGGTTTAAAACCGGCTGATTTTGCGCAGGCTATGGGCAGCGCCATCGGTATGATCCCCGGGGGCAGTATGCACCCCACCCTGTTTGGCGATGCCTATGCCAACTTCGGCATTTGGGGCATTTTTGCCGGCGCCTTTTGGGCGGGCTATGTGACCCTGGCCGACAAGATTATGGAGTTTTTGAGAAACGATATCTGCGTTTTCTTCGCGTATACCATCTGCGCCTACGCCTATGTGGTGGAGGGCCGCGGAGCCATCTATAACGGCAATGTAATGATGGCCTACGGCCTGGTGGTGCTGATGGTGCTGTATGTGGCGAAAAGAAGAGTAGGGTACTATGTCCGAAAATAAATACACAAGGCTTGCAAAGGATACGGCGATTTTTGCTGCCGGCAATTTGCTGACGAAGCTGATATACTTTTTCATGGTGCCGCTGTACACCTCGGCGATGTCCACGGCGCAGTACGGCCGGGCGGAGATGCTCAACACCCTGGTGGACATCGTCTACCCCATCGCCACCATGTATGTGGTGGACGCCATGTACCGTTTCACCATTGATGACGACGCAGACCTGCAGCAGACCTATGGCATCACCATGCGCATCACCGTTTGGTCCATCGTCTTTGTGACCCTTGGCTCGGTGGGTGTCAGTTTAATCCGCCGGGATATAGACGCGCTGCTGTTCGGGGCGCTGTATATCTCCTTCAGTATTTATAAGGTGGTGCTGCAGTTTGCCCGGGGCCTGGGCCGGAATGTACCCTTTGCCATTGCCGGTGTGCTCAACGCCCTGGTTCTCACGGGGATGAATGTGCTGCTGCTGGTGGTATTTCGCTGCGGCGTAGAGGGGTATATCCTCGCCATCATCGTGGCCAATGTAGCCGCCTCGGTCTATATTTTCCTGGCCACGGGGCAAAAGAACTACTGCACCCGGCACTTTAAGCCCGACCGCGCCCTGCGCCGGTCCATGCTGCGCTACTCCATCCCCTGCGTACCCAATATGCTGTGCTGGTGGGTGGTAAACGTATCAGACCGCTACATGCTGCAGTATATGATCGGTGACGCCGTCTGCGGCGTTTATACGGCGGCCAGCAAGCTGCCGGCGGTCCTGTCCACCTTCTCCACTATATTCCAGCAGGCCTGGCAGTATTCTGCGGTCAAGGAGAGCGGCAGCGAGGATCGGGACACGTTCTATTCCGAAATATTCACATGCCTCTCCGCCTTTGTGCTGTGCCTTGCGTCTGTGGTGACGCTGGCAACGGACGTGCTGTGCCGCATCGTCCTGCAAAAGGAGTTTTATGAGGGCCGTTTTCTGCTGCCCATTCTGTTGGCGGCGGCAGTCTATAGCTGCTATGCGGCCTATTTCGGCACATTCTATTCGGTGGTCAAAAACAATGTCATGTCCATGATATCCACCATTGCGGCGGCTGTGTGCAACGTGGTGCTGAACCTGCTGCTGATCCCCCGGATGGAGGGCCTGGGCGCGGCCTATGCCACCCTGGCCAGCTATATCGTCATGGCTGTGATCCGGGTGATCGATACAAAGAAATATGTGCGCCACAAGGTCTGCCTGTGGAACATTCTGCTGCAGAATGTCCTGCTGCTGGCGGAGGCGGCGGTCATGACCGGCACCGCCGGCTATCGCTACCCTCTGGCCGCAGTGCTGACGGCGGCCATCCTGCTGCTGAACGGCAAAACCATTATGGTCATTTGCAAGAGATTGCTTTCGAAAATCAGAGAATACAGAGGTGGAACGAAATGAGCAAGAAGATACTCCTGGTATTTGGTACCAGACCCGAAGCCATCAAAATGTGCCCCCTGGTCAACGAGCTGAAGAGCCGGCCGGAGTTTACTACCGTGGTCTGCACCACCGGGCAGCATAAATCCATGCTGGAGCAGGTGATGCGCGCCTTCCGTGTGCAGGCGGATTATGACCTGTCTATTATGAAGCAGGGGCAGACGCTCTTTGACGTCACTCAGGCAATTTTGGAGAAGCTCCCCCCGGTGCTGGAGCGGGAAAAGCCGGATGTGGTCCTGGTCCACGGAGATACCTCCACTACATTTTCCACCGCTTTGGCCTGCTTTTACCTGCGCATCCCCGTGGGGCATGTGGAGGCCGGCCTGCGGACCTATAACCTGTATTCCCCCTATCCGGAGGAGTTTAACCGCCAGGCGGTGGGCATCGTCGCCCGCTATCACTTTGCGCCTACGGAGACCGCCCGGCAGAACCTGCTGCGGGAGGGGAAGGACCCCAGCCACATTTTTGTCACCGGCAACACCGCCATTGATGCGCTGCGCACCACGGTGACCGAGTACTATACCCAGGAGAACCTGGAGTGGGCGGCTGGCAGCCGCCTGATCCTGCTCACGGCTCACCGCCGGGAGAATCTGGGACAGCCCATGCACGAGATGTTCCGGGCCATTCGCCGGATTATGGACGAGTATGCGGACGTCAAGCTCATTTATCCCATCCATATGAATCCCCAGGTGCGTCGGATCGCCTCTGAGGAGCTGACCGGCTGCGACCGCATCCGCCTTATTGAACCCCTGGATGTGCTGGACTTCCACAATTTCATGGCGGCCAGCTACCTGATCCTCACAGACAGCGGCGGCATCCAGGAGGAGGCCCCCTCCCTGGGCAAGCCCGTCCTGGTCATGCGCAACACCACCGAGCGCCCGGAGGGCATCGCCGCCGGCACGCTGAAGCTGGTGGGGACGGAAGAGGAGCCCATCTATCAGAATATCAAGCAGCTCTTGGACGATCCGGGGGCTTACAAGCGGATGAGCCAGGCATCCAACCCCTACGGAGATGGCTATGCCAGCGCCCGCATTGCGGATATACTCAAAAAGGAACTGCTGTAAACGGCCATAAACCGTCAGTATCGGAAAGGAACAGCTATGAACAACTATACCAATGAAAAAGAGCGCAGACTATATTTTGACGATCTGTGGGTCCGTCTGAAGCGGAGCTGGGTGCTGGTGCTTGCCATCACCCTGGTATTCGGCATTTTGGTGGACCTGCTGGGTTATATGCGCAGCAAAAGCGGGAATGATTTACATATCGAGCAGACGGCGGAGGAGCTGCGTGCGCAGCTCACCCAGGACGAGCTGCAGGATGTGGAGTCCGTCCTGGAGTATAAGAGGCAGATCCGCTCGACCCAGGCGTATTTGGATGATTCCGTCCTGGTCAATTTGGACGCCATGTCCATCCCCACGGAGAAGCTGACCTTCCGGATGTCCGCCGGTACCGGGGCTGCCCTGCGCAGCTGCTATGATGCGCTGACGGATCGGGCCTTTTTACAGAAGCTGGCGGGCAGCATCAGCTGGGAGAAGGAGCCTGCCTACCTGGGCGAGCTGATCGTGGTGGACCAGGTCAAGGCAGAGGAGACCAGTCTCCTGCCGTACCTGAACTGGGATGGCTATGTCTATATCTCCGTCTACGGCAAAACGGAGGAGCAGGCCCGGCAGATCGCCGATTATGTCCGTGATTATCTCTCTGCGGCTACGCTTATGGAGAGTGAGACCTGCACCCTGGTCAGCCGCACCCAGACCGTGACCATAAATACCGCCCTCCTGGGGGAAAAGGATCGGCTGACGGAGTCTCTGAATACCATCACCTCCACCTGCAATACTAAGCAGGCAGAGCTGAGCCGTACACAGAAGGATCTCCTGGTCAAGGAAATGGAGGCGGAAGGCTTCCCCACAGAGGATGTGTCCGGCGCAGCAACACAGGCGCAATCCGAGTCCATCCTCCAGCCCAAGTATCTCGCTTTGGGCCTGCTGTTTGGGCTGGTGCTGGGCGTATTGGTGGTGCTGCTGCGGTATCTGTTTTCCAAGAATATCCGCAGTGAAAAGGACCTGCGGGACCTGACGGGCCTGGATTATATCGTGCGCCTGGGCGATGATCCCCAGGCAGCCGCTCTGCTTGCCATCTACCTGCAGGTGCAGTGCGAAAAGAGCGGGCTGCACCAGGTGACGCTCCTGGCCGCCCAGGACCTGCTGCCCAAGGGCCGGCAGGCGGTGCAGGCCCTTATGCAGACTCTGGGGCAGAGCGGCCTTGAGACCGCCTTCTGCACTTTGGACACCCAGGATCCCGCCATGCTGAAGCAGATCCTCTCCTCCCGGTGCGTCGTGCCCGTGGCGGAGATCGACAGAACGGACTGTGCCTCGGTGCAGCAGGAGATGAATATGTGCCGGCGGGATGAAATCCCCGTCCCGGCGGGCATCATACTGTAAGGGGGCCCCTATATTTTGTGGACACATCAAGCGCAGACCCGGCAAAGGCCGCCGGGCCTGCGCTTGCCAAAAAGCCTTATAAATAACACCACGAGAGGAGCAACTCTATGAATACCAACTGGAACGATCCCAATTTCCAGGGCTTCGGCGGCAAGAACCCCTTTGGCGGCAGACCCAAGAAGGCAAAGGCGCCCCGCAAGGCCGTCGGCACGCCCCTGGGCCGCACCCTTCTAAACCTGGCGGTGACGCTGCTGGTGGGCGCGGTGTACTACTATGTGGAGCTGCCGGCCCTGAACCTGCACTCCGGAACGCTGTATGTCTTTGTGATACTGCTGTGCGCCGTGTACTGCGGTATGGCCGTTCTCACCTCCGGCTTTCAGGGCTCCGGGGCCAAGGGCTATTTCGGCTTCGTGAAAAAGCAGTGCAAGATCCCCCTTATCCTGACTTTGGCCCTGCTTGTCACAGCCATTGTAGGCAGCATTGCCGGCTGGAAGCTGCTTCGCGCCGACTCGTACCGGGACCTGCTGACCGTAGAGTCCGGCGACTTTGCCAGCGAGGTCCAGGAGATTTCTTTCGATCAGATCCCCATGCTGGACCGGGATTCCGCCTCCAAGCTGGGCAACCGCAAGCTGGGCGAGCTGGCGGATATGGTCTCCCAGTTCGAGGTGGACGATGACTATACCCAGATCAACTATAAGGGCCGCCCCGTCCGGGTCACGGCCCTGCGCTACGGCGATTGGATCAAGTGGCTGAATAACCGGCAGAGCGGCCTGCCCGCCTACCTCATCATCGATATGGTGACCCAGAATGTGGAGGTGGTGCGCCTGGAGCAGGGCATCCGCTATACCACGGCGGAGCATTTTGGCCGCAATCTCAACCGCCATCTCCGCTTCCACTATCCCACCTATATCTTCGATTCCCCCGCCTTTGAGATCGACGAGGAGGGCAACCCCTACTGGGTCTGTCCCCGGATCACCAATACCATTGGCCTCTTTGGCGGCACGGATGTGCTGGGCGCGGTGCTGGTGAACGCCGTCACCGGCGAGACGGAGTACTATAAGGTGGGCGACATCCCCACCTGGGTAGACCATGTGTATAACGCCGACCTCATTATCAGCCAGTATGATAATCACGGCCGCTATATCCACGGCTTCATCAACTCTCTGTTCGGCCAGCGGGACGTCACCGTCACCACTGAGGGCTATAACTATATCGCCCTCAATGACGATGTGTATATGTATACCGGCATTACCTCCGTGGTATCCGATGAGTCCAACGTGGGCTTCATCCTGTCCAACCAGCGCACAAAGGAGACCCGTTTTTACTCCGTAGCCGGGGCTGAGGAGTATTCCGCCATGGATTCTGCCCGGGGCCAGGTGCAGCAGATGAACTACACCGCCACCTTCCCCCTGCTTCTGAACATCGCCGATCAGCCCAGCTATTTCATGGCTCTGAAGGATGCAGCGGGCCTGGTGAAGATGTACGCCATGGTCAATGTCAGCCAGTATCAAATTGTAGCCACCGGCGCCTCTGTGGCGGACTGCGAGAGCAATTACCGTCTCATGCTGGCCCGCAACGGCCTCATTGACCAGGGCGATGCCGATATTACCCCCTCCGGCCAGGGCCAGGTCACCGGCACCATTGCCGAGATCCGCTCCGCCGTGGTGGACGGCAATACCTGGTACTACCTGCGCCTGCAGGACGGCACGGTTTACTACGCCATTTCCGCCGCCGATGATAAAAACGCCGTCATCCTCTCCGTGGGCGATTCCGTCACCATCACCTTTACCGAGGGTGACGAGCGGATCCTCTCCGCCTATTCTGTGACGGCGGCCAAGGCCGGGTAAGGGGCGGCACTATGCTGGAGTTTATTCAAAGCGCGGATTGGTCCATCCTCCACTGGATCCAGGAGAACCTCCGCTGCGGCGCGCTGGACGCCCTCTTGCCCAAGCTTACCCTTTTGGGGGAGGCGGGGGCCATCTGGATCGCCGTGGCCATTGCGCTGCTGCTCACCAAGAAATACAGGAAATACGGCATCTGCCTGAGCCTGGCGTTGGTGGCGGGGCTGCTGATCTGTAATGTGGGGCTGAAGAATATCGTGGCCCGTCCCCGGCCCTGCTGGCAGGAAGCTATCGATCTGCTGGTAAAAAACCCAAGGGACTATTCCTTCCCCTCGGGGCACACCTGGTCCGCCGTGGCCGGGGCCTGGGTCGCCACGGCCGCCAACCGGAGGTTCGGATATGCAGCCATCCCTCTGGCGGCAGTACTGGCCTTTTCCCGGCTGTACCTGTTTGTGCATTTCCCGTCGGATGTGCTGGCGGGGGCTCTTATGGGCGCGCTGCTGGGCCTTTTGGCTGCGGCGCTGCAAAAGCGCCTGGCCGGCAAACCCTGCCGGTGTGAAAGCTGAATCCAGCACCCCTTCGGCATTGCCGGAGGGGTGCTGTTTTCGGGAAAACCTGTGAGGTTGATACATTTTTTCACAAAAAAGTCCTATGCAACCGGAGAAAAATGCGGTAAAATAGGAGTATAAGGCACAGCGGAGCGGCTGGGGCCGCCCGCAATTCCATCCTGCGGAGCAAAGGAGATTAATTATGGGGAAAAAACTGTATAAATCCAACAAGAATAAAATGCTGGACGGCGTTTGCGGCGGCATTGCGGAGTATTTTAATATCGACCCCACCCTCGTCCGTTTGGGCTGGGTGGTGTTCTGCGCCTTAGGCGGCAGCGGTGTGCTGGCTTATATTGTCGCTGCACTCATCATCCCCCGGGACCCGGAGTGCTGATCCGAGACAAAACCGAAAAAGGGGCGTGCCCACTGCGGCACGCCCCTTTTTGCGAATCTACCAAATGCAGGAGGCATTTTTCTGTAAAAATTATAGATTATTCGCCTTTACACCAGCGGTTAAAAGTGCTAAAGTAAACACGATCAGATTAGGAGCGATGACGGACACCCAGTAAGACGCTGCCGCAATCTTATGCAGAGAGCTGCCGGCCGGTGCAAGGCAGATAAGAGGCGGCGTCCCAATTACGGTCCCGAGCTGCATCCCGAACCCCCATGGGGCAGTAGGCGGTGCCGGGCGCGCCCGATACAGCGCTGCGGACATGATTGTGTCCCATAAGGCCGCGCAGGCGGCAAACTGAGGTGGTACCGCGGGTTTTTACTCGCCCTCTGTGTCTTAGGACATAGGGGGCGTTTTTGTTTTCCGGAGGAGAGAAATGAGAATGTATACTTTAAGCAGACGATACCCACCCGTGGTGGGATAAAGTGAAACATACAGAATATGCGGCTTTTTTCAAAAGCCTTATCGAGCTTGCCGCCTGCAATCTGCAAATTTTTTTAACAGCTTAAAAGGAGGGGCCCTACAATGCCTGCAATTACATTTTACAAACACGAACCCATCCCCATGGAAATGCACAAGGTAAAGATCGTCCAGCAGCTGCAGCTGCTGCCCACGGCCCAGCGCCTGCAAAAGATGCAGCAGGCGGGCTTCAATACCTTCCAGCTTCATAACGGGGATATCTTTCTGGATATGCTCACGGATTCCGGGGTCAACGCCATGTCCGATCTCCAACAGTCCGCTATGCTCCGGGCCGATGATGCCTACGCCGGCTCCGAGACCTTTTTCCGTATGCGCGATAAGCTGGAGGAGCTGTTCGGCATGCCCTTCTGCCTGCCGGCCCATCAGGGCCGCGCCTGCGAGAATATCCTGGCCACCCGCTTTGTAAAGCCCGGCAGCTGCGTCATTATGAACTATCATTTCACCACCGCCAAGGCCCATATCACCCGCCTGGGCGGCCGGGTGGAGGAGCTGGTGCGTGCCGAGGGCCTGGTGAGCAAGAGCAGCCTGCCCTTTAAGGGCAATATCGATCTGGACGCCCTGGAGGCATGCATTCAGCGGGAAACACCGGCAAATATCCCCTTTGTGCGTTTGGAGGCCGGTACCAACCTCATCGGCGGCCAACCCATATCCTTTGCCAATATGCAGGCCGCCACGGCCATCTGCCGCCGCCACGGTATCCTGACGGTGCTGGACGCCTCCCTTTTGCAGGACAATCTTTACTTTATCAAGACCCGCGAGGCGGAGATGAAGGATCTGTCCATCCGGGAGATCACCCGCAGGATCGCGGATCAGTTTGACATCATTTATTTCTCCGCCCGCAAGTTTGGCTTTGCCCGGGGCGGCGCCATCCTTGTGCGGGATGAGGAGCTGTTCCGGTCTATGGAGGACCTGATCCCCATGTTTGAGGGCTTTCTCACCTATGGCGGCATGTCCGTAAAGGAGATGGAGGCCATGACCGTGGGCTTCGAGGAGAGTATGAATATGGATGTCATCTCCCAGGGCCCCCAGTTCATCGACTACTGCGTGGATAGGCTTTCGGAGTACGGCGTGCCCGTCATCACCCCCGGCGGCGGCTTGGGCGCGCATATTGACGTGAAGGAATTTCTGCCCCATGTGCCCCAGGCGGAGTATTCCGCCTGCGCCCTGGCCTGTGCCCTGTATATCTGCGGCGGCATCCGGGGCATGGAGCGGGGCACCCTGTCTGAGGAGCGGGAGCCGGACGGAACGGAGCGCATCGCCTCCATGGAGCTGCTGCGCCTGGCCTTCCCGAGACGGGTGTTTACTCTATCCCAGACGGAGTATGTCATTGACCGGGTGAAGTGGCTCTTTGATCACCGGGATCTGGTGGGCGGCCTGCGGTTCGTCCATGAGCCGGCCACTCTGCGCTTTTTCACCGGTGTGCTGGAGCCCACCACTGATTGGCCGGAGAAGCTGGCCGCCGCCTACCGGGCCGACTTCGGCGACGAGCAGTGACCCATAGCCATAGCTTTTTGGACACTATCCCCGTACTCCACGGCAAATTCTCTTGTTTTTTCTCCTGTTTCCTGTAAAACATCTAATATAAAATATAAGCAGACGTTTTCTGCCCGCACAGGAGGATCCGCCGTGGCCCTATATACCGAAAAGCTCATCATGACCACCTTCCGGGAGATGCTGGAGGAGCAGCCCTTTGACAAGATCACCGTGGCGGCGCTGGTCAAGCGCGCCGGCATCAGCCCCAACACCTTTTACTATCACTACCAGGATATTTACGCCCTGCTGGACGCCTGGTTCCGGGAGTTGGTGGCCGCCTTTGTCCCCGGCGATAGCTTCATCGAGTGGAAAAGCGCCACCAAGACCATGCTCCGCCAGTGCAAGGCCCATCCCCGGATCATCTACCACGTTTTTGACGGACTCTCCCGGGACCGTTTGGAGCGGTACATCTTCTCTCTGACGGACGATGTATTCCTGCGCCTGGTGCAGCAGGCTGCCCGGGGCCGCGCGCTGTCCGGGGACCGTCTGCGCAGCATCGCCTCCTTCTGCCGCTATGCCTACATCGGCTTCGTCATGCAGTTTTTCTGGAACCATATGGAAAACGATATTGACCAGAGCGTGGACCGTTTGGCCGCCCTCTTTGATAGCTTCCTCCTCAGCGCCGTCCAAACCGAGGAATAGCGCGAAAACCTCTCAGCCGCTCCCGTAAGGGAGCGGCTTTTTTGCGTAAAAATGCCGCTCTGCGCAAATTTGCGGAGTTCTCCGCTTTTCACCATGGCAATGGCGGGCCTTTTCCGCTACCATGAAACTGTATATCCGGCGGCCCCACCGCGGCCGCTGCGGTATATAAATTCCGTCTCTCCTGTTGGGCGCCCCGCGCATTGGGCATACTGTCTATGGAGCGGCCGGTGTGTTCTGCGCCGTAAGTGGTTGTGACGAACGGCCTCTCGGCAGACAAGGCCCCCGGCAAAGATGTCCCGGTGTTTGGAGCTGCGGCGGGCGCTTGCCGCCCGCCGCAGAATATTTCTCCGCCATCTCTGTCGGGAAAGACGCATCAGAAAGGTGATCCTCATGCCCATGGACAAACAAACCCTTTCCTTCCGCCCCGGCCTGTGCGGGCGCGCCTGCTGACGGACGCCAATGCCCATGCCCAAGCGGAATAACGCCCTGCCGGAGGATCTCCGGCTGCGCGGGGCCGGGCCCCAGCTGGCTGCCGCGCTTCTCTCGGGCATTGTGTTCCACTTTTACCGAAAACAAAACAGAAAGGATACCGACTTATGAGCATTACCGAAAAGATCTCCCATGCGGCGGAGCGCAAGGCCTTTGAAACGGTTCTGGACTCCATGCTGAAGAAGGGCCAGACCCAGGACGTGGGCGATCTGGCCGAGCAGCTGATCGACATCATCCAAAAGATCCATAAGGGCACCTGGAGCGACTCCTCCTTTGATGCCCTGCGTACCATTGCGGAAAATCCGGAGGGCAAGTGGGCCCACTATGCCCAGCGGCTCATCCGGGAAAACGACCCCTATATTCTCAAGACCTTCCTGACCAATGCCGCCTATGAGGGCGGTTTCCGGGGCTATCAGACGGCCCAGGCCAACGCCGCCCAATACGACATCAATGTCCCCTGGCTCATCCTCATGGACCCCACCTCCGCCTGCAATATGCACTGCACCGGCTGCTGGGCGGCGGAGTATGGCCACAAGCAGAGCCTGACCTTTGAGGAAATGGATCGTGTGCTGACAGAGGCCAAGGAATTAGGCACCCATGCCTGCCTGTTCACCGGCGGCGAGCCGCTGCTGCGGAAGAAGGACATCATCCGACTGTGTGAAAAGCACCGGGACATGGCCTTCCACGCCTTTACCAACGGCACCCTCATCGACGAGGAATTTTGTCAGGAGATGCTGCGGGTGGGCAACTTCTTCGTGTCCATCAGCGTGGAGGGTTTTGAGGAAGCCAACGATGGTCGCCGTGGACAGGGACATTTCCAAAAAGCATTGGACGCGATGGACCTGATGCACAGCCACCGCATCCCCTTCGGCGTTTCCATCTGCTACACCAGCCGGAACTATAAAGTTGTCACCAGCGACGAGTTCCTTGATCTGCTGATTTCCAAGGGCTGCATTTTCGCCTGGTATTTCCACTACATGCCCGTGGGGCTGAATGCCGATCCCTCTCTGCTCCTCACGCCGGACCAGCGTGCCTATATGAAGGATCGCATCCGCGAAATTCGCGGCATCACCG
>CAVKFX010000046.1:0-6338 GCA_963655625.1 uncultured Eubacteriales bacterium
GGTGGTCTATCGTGTTGCCCGTATTATGAATGCGCTGCATCTGTTCCGTTGACGGAGGGGTTTACATTGGTTTTAGAAAAGATCCGTGATCCGGAGGACATAAAAAATCTGAATGACGAGCAGGTGGACCAGCTTTGCCGGGAGCTTCGTGCGTTTCTTGTCAAGAGCGTTGCTAAGACCGGCGGACACCTGGCGTCCAACCTGGGCGTTGTGGAGCTGACGGTGGCCATCCACCGGGTGTTTGATACCGCCAAGGACCGCCTGGTCTTTGATGTAGGGCATCAGTGCTACCCGCATAAGATCCTCACCGGTCGGCAGTCGCTTTTTGGCACATTGCGGCAGCTGGGCGGTCTATCCGGCTTTCCCAAGCCCTATGAAAGTGAGCACGATGCCTTTGTGGCCGGCCACGCATCCAATTCCGTGTCCGTGGCCCTGGGCATGGCCCACGCCCGGACGCTCCTGCACCAGGATCACAGCGTCATTGCCCTCATTGGCGACGGTGCTATGACCGGCGGGCTGAGCTTTGAGGGCCTCAACGACGCAGGTGCGTCGGGAGAGCCGATGATCGTCATCCTCAATGACAACGGCATGTCCATTGGTGCCAATGTAGGCGGCCTCAGCCGCCATCTGTCCCGTCTCCGTTCGGAGGAAGGGTACAATAATTTCAAAAAATGGTATAAAGAAAAGCTCCAGGACGGTTCTCCCGCCAAGCAGAACCTGTATCGGGCCAGCTCCCATGTGAAGCGTTGGCTCAAGAACACCCTGCTGCCGGAGAGCACCATGTTCGAGAAGATGGGCTTTTCCTATATGGGCCCCGTGGATGGCCACGATGTGCAGAAGTTGACGCAGATGCTCACCTGGGCCAGGGAAAAGAATGAGCCCGTGCTGCTCCATGTGCTCACGGAGAAGGGGAGAGGGTATCCCTTTGCCCAGCAGGACCCGGAGCATTTCCATGGCACGCCTCCCTTTGACGCCGCCACCGGCAAGCCTCTGCGCCTGTCCACCCGTTCCTTCTCCCATGTGTTCGGGGACACCCTGCTGGAGCTTGCCCGGCAGGATTCCCGCATCTGTGCCATCACGGCTGCCATGACCTCCGGCACCGGCCTGACGGGGTTTTCCAAGGAACTGCCGGATCGGTTTTTCGATGTAGGCATTGCGGAGGGGCACGCCGTAGCCATGGCCGGCGGTATGGCCAAACAGGGGCTGATCCCCGTGTTTGCGGTGTACTCCAGCTTTTTGCAGCGGGGCTTTGACATGCTCATCCACGACATTTCTTTGGATCATCTCCACGCCGTTTTCTGCGTGGATCGCGCGGGCCTTGTGGGCGCGGACGGGCAGACCCACCACGGCTGCTTTGATCCGGCTTATCTTACGGAGGTCCCCGGCATGACGGTCCTGTGTCCCGCCAGCTTTGCCGAGCTTCGGGATATGCTCCGGTATGCCATCTACCAGGTCAGCGGCCCCGTGGCCATTCGGTATCCCAGGGGTGGGGAAAAGACCTATACGGCTGCGGCCGAACCCGGGCGCTGCTATACACTGCTGCGGGATGGGTCTGACTTCACCCTCCTGTCCTACGGGATCCTGATCAATGAGGCCCTGCAGGCCGCAGATCTGCTGGCGGAAAAGGGCATCTCCGTCCGGGTTTTGAAGCTCAATCGCATTGCTCCGCTGGATAAAGAAGATGTGGCCGCCATGCTGTCCGGGACCCGGTGCCTGCTGGTGCTGGAGGATTGCATCGCCGCCGGCTGCGTGGGCGAAAAAGTCGCCTGCCTCGCGGCGTTAGCGGGCGTCCGTTTGGACAAGCTTGTGCTGAAGAACTGCGGGGACCGTCTGCCCAACGAGGGCAGCGTGGAGGAGCTGGACCGCGTCCTTGGGCTGGATGCGGCCTCTGTGGCCGCATCGATTGAGGAGGTACTCCATGAGCAATAAGACCCGCCTGGACGTTCTGCTCACTGAGCGTGGGCTGCTGGATTCCCGGCAAAAGGCCCAGGCCACCATTATGTCCGGCATCGTTTTTGTCAATGGCCAGCGGGTGGATAAGGCCGGCACAGCCGTGGCGAACGATGCGCAGATCGAAATCCGCGGCGCGGCGCTGCCATATGTGAGCCGCGGCGGCCTGAAGCTGGAAAAGGCCATGCAGACCTTTCCACTGAACCTGCACGATAAGATCTGCGCCGACATCGGCGCCTCCACCGGCGGCTTCACGGACTGCATGCTGCAAAACGGCGCAAAGAAGGTCTATGCCGTGGATGTGGGCTACGGCCAGCTGGACTGGAAGCTGCGCAATGATGCGCGCGTGGTCTGCATGGAGCGCACCAACGCCCGGTATCTGACCCATGAGGAGATCCCGGATGAACTGGATTTTGCGTCCGTCGATGTGTCCTTCATCTCCCTGAAGCTGATTTTTCCCGCCCTTTACGGCCTGCTGCGTCAGGGCGGCGAAATTGCCTGCCTCATTAAGCCCCAGTTTGAGGCCGGCCGGGAAAAGGTCGGTAAAAAGGGTGTTGTCCGGGACCCGGCCGTACACCTGGAGGTACTGGAGCATTTCCTGATCCATGCAAAGGAAAACCACTTTACAGTGCTTGGAATTACATATTCCCCCATTCGCGGGCCGGAGGGAAATATTGAATATCTTGGCTTTTTACGTAAATCGGAGGAGCCGAGTGCGCAGATTGATCTAAACGCCATTGTAGAGGCCTCACATAGTACACTGAAGGAGTGAAGGCTATGGAAAAGAAAAAAATCATATTGTGCCCCAATCCGTATCGGGATAAGGATATGCATGTGGCAGCCCAATCCAAAGCGATCCTGGATGAGGCGGGCTTTGAGACCGTTGTGTGCCTTCCCTTTCAAAAGGAGGGTTATGGCGCGGACCTGGGCCTGCCCATCGGCCAGCTGCCCCAGGAGATCAAGCGGGCCGACCTGCTCATTGCCTTCGGCGGCGACGGAACGATCCTACACCTGGCAAAGACCATTGCCATGAACAATGTCCCTGTGCTGGGCATCAATTTGGGCAGCCTGGGCTTTATGTCTGAGCTGGAGCCCAATGAGCTGGACCGCCTGCGGGATCTGAAGGATTGGAGCCTCACTATGGAGGACCGCATGATGCTGGACGTATCCGTGCTGCGGGACGGCCGAACGGTTTACAGCACCGTTGCACTGAACGATGCCGTTATCTCCAAGGGCTCCATCGCCCGTGTGGTGCGGCTGGAGATCTTTACGGAGGAGGGCTTCCTGACCCGAGTCAGCGGCGATGGCGTGGTGGTGTCCAGCCCCACCGGCTCCACCGGCTATTCCATGGCTGCCGGCGGCCCTATCGTGGAGCCCACGGCCCGCAACATCCTCATCACGCCCATCTGCCCCCATTCTACCCGTTCCAGCAGCTATGTGCTGGATCCGTCCCATGTGATCCGCGTGACCGCTCCGGACGCCAATCGAAAATTTGTGTATCTGTCCTCCGATGGCGGCAAAGCATTTTCCCTGAAAAATAATGACCTGGTGCAGGTGAGCCGCTCACGGCACACTATGAAGCTGGTGCGCCTGTCCAAAAAGAGCTTCTGCGAGATCCTAGACAAAAAAATGGCCATGGAGGCTGCGAAATATGAAAAATGACCGTCAAAAAATGATCCTGGACATCATCGCCCAGGAGGTTGTGGAGACCCAGGAGCAGCTTCTTTCGCTGCTGCAGGAACGGGGCTTTTCCGGCACCCAGGCCACGATTTCCCGGGACATCAAGCAGCTGCATCTGGTGAAGGCCCCGGCGGGCCAAGGGAAGTACCGCTATGCGGTGTCGGATCACGGAAACAAGATCAATATTGCCAATAAGCAGCAGACTATCTTCCGCGAGAGCGTCCTGCGGGTGGACTATGCACAGAATTTGGTAGTCCTGCACACTATGGTGGGCCTGGCCAACGGAGCAGCCGCCGCGCTGGACGGCATGAAGATCGACCAGCTCATCGGCACCCTGGCCGGCGATGATACGGTGCTGCTGATCATGCGCGATAATGAGAGCGCAGCCGAACTTGCCACCAGCATCAAAGCGATGCTGCACTGATACGGAGGGAACACAATATGCTGGATCTGCTGCATATTGAGAATATTGCCATCATCGAGCAGGCGGACATTTCATTCCGCCCGGGCTTTAATGTGCTGACGGGCGAGACCGGCGCGGGCAAATCCATAGTGATCGATGCGCTGAGCGCCGTTTTAGGCCAGCGCGCGTCCCGTGAGCTGATCCGGACCGGGGCGGATCACGCCTTTGTCAGCGCGGTCTTTTCCGGGATCCCCCGGGGACTTGGCGAGGATCTGGGTATTGCCGATGCGGAGGAATGGCTTCTGCAGCGTGAGATATACGTCGACGGCAAGAACATCTGCCGTCTGAACGGCCGCCCCATGACCGTAACGCAGCTGCGCACCCTGGGAAACCGACTGCTGAATATCCATGGCCAGCACGACGGCCAGCAGCTTTTGGACGAGACGCAGCACATTCTTTACCTGGATCAATACGGAAGGTATTTGCCTTTACAGGCTGCTTACCAGGAGAAATATTCCGCTCTGCAGAAGATCGAAAACCAGATCTCCGCTCTGCAGATGGACGAGTCGGAAAAGGCCCGGCGGATGGACACCCTGCAGTTTCAGATCCAGGACCTGGAGCGGGCCAACCTGCAGAGCGGAGAAGAAGAGGAACTCCTGGAGCGGAGAAACCTGCTGCGCAACGGCGAAAAATTCATCTCCGCCATTCAGGGGGCCGACTACTGCCTCAATGGAGACGACCAGCGGGAGGGCGCTCTGTCCCTGCTCCGCCAGGCCCAGGAGCATCTGTCCTCCGTGCGTGGCCTCAGTGATAGCTTTGCCCAGCTGACCGAGCGGCTGGAAGCCGTATACAGCGAGGTATACGACATCGCCTACACGGTGCAGGATAAAAAGGACGAGTTCGACTTTGCCCCGAGCGAGCTGGACGCGGTGGAGGGCCGCTGTGACCAGCTCTACCGACTGAAGAAAAAATACGGTGCCACCGTGGAGGACATGCTGGCATATTTGGAAAAATGCAGGCAGGAGCTGGATCAGATCGCATTTGCGGATGACACGCTGGCGCAGCTGCAAAAGCGCCGGGAGAAGGCGCTGCAGGAGACGTTAGCCGCCGCCCGGGAGCTGTCCCAGCAGCGCAAGGCCGCCGCCCGGTCGCTGGAAAAGCAGATCCTGGCGGAGCTGCGGGAGCTGAACATGGGCTCCATACGGTTCGAGGTGTCCTTTGCGGAGAAGAAGCCGGATGCCAGCGGCATGGACGAGGTTCGTTTTTTGATGTCCGCCAACGTGGGCGAGGAGCTTCGCCCCATTCAGAAGATCGCCTCCGGCGGCGAGCTGGCCCGGATCATGCTGGCCATGAAGAACGTGTTTTCCCGGCAGGAGAAGATCGGCACCATGGTCTTTGACGAGGTGGATACCGGCGTGTCCGGCCGCGCGGCGCAGAAGGTGGCGGAGAAGATGGCCAGGATCTCCCGGCTGAAGCAGGTGCTGTGCGTGACCCATCTGCCGCAGCTGGCGGCCATGGCGGATACGCATTTTTCCGTAGAAAAGGGCGTTTCCGGCGGCCGGACCTTTACCCGGGTGCAGGAGCTGACCCGCCAGCAGCGCCGGGAGGAGCTGGCCCGGCTCACAGGTGGCGGGCAGGTCACTCAAACCATGCTGGACAGCGCCGAAGAGCTCCTGTCGGCGGCGGATGCCTTTAAAAAAACATTGGCATAAGCTGTTGACAAAGAACGAATCGTTCTCTATAATATTTGATAAGTTCATATTCTTACAGCAATGATGGGAAAAAGTAACGCCGTTTCTGCCTGCCAAGAGAGCCTCCGTTGGGTGCAAGGGGGAGAGGGGAGCGGCTGTGAATACATCCCGGAGCTGCCTTCCAAACGGGCGGGAGCCTCAGTAGGGATGCGTCGGGTGCGCCCGTTACAGCGCAGGAGTGCAGCGCACTCCGTGAGGCCGCAGACCGCGAGGCTGCGGCGAATATGAGGTGGTACCGTGACATATGTCGCCCTCTGTCCCAGGAGACAGGGGGCGATTTTTTCTCCTGTCTGATCTGCATTAAAAGAAAGGAACAAAAAAATGGGAATTTATGAAGAATTGATCGCCCGCGGGCTGATCGCACAGGTGACCAATGAGGACGAGATCCGAGAGATGGTCAACAACGGCAAGGCAACCTTCTACATCGGTTTTGACTGCACGGCGGACTCCCTGCATGTGGGGCACTTCATGGCTCTGTGCCTGATGAAGCGCCTGCAGATGGCCGGCAATAAGCCCATCGCCCTCATCGGCGACGGCACGACCATGATCGGCGA
>CAVKFX010000047.1:0-3577 GCA_963655625.1 uncultured Eubacteriales bacterium
CCCGCATCCTGGCCGGTGATCTTCACCCGCCCCGCCAAAGGCCCCTGCAAAAATGCCGTTATCACCTGGTCACGCTTCTGTCGGTATCGGTTGCGCATCCGGCCCAAATGCCGCTCAAAATATCCCTGCTCCAAAAACTTCGCCAGGGTATACTGCTCAAAGCCCGACACGGTGCAGGCGTAAAACCCCAGCTTCTCCCGGTACCGCTCCAGGAGCTTCGGAGGCAGGATCATATAGCTGATACGGATGGACGGCGCAATAGTCTTGGAAAACGTGTTCAGATACACCACCCGCTCATTCTCATCCGTGGAGTACAGGGACGGGATAGGCCGCCCCACAAAACGGAACTCGCTGTCGTAGTCGTCCTCTAAAATATACCGCTCCGGCTGCTCCGCCGCCCACCGCAGCAGCTCCTGCCTCCGGCCGATGGGCATCACCGTGCCGGTGGGATAGTGGTGGGTGGGCGAAATATGCACCACCTGGGCCGGGTGCCGCCGCAGCTGAGCGGTGGAAAGCCCCGCCTCGTCGATGCCGATATACTGCACCTGCACCCGGTTGCTCTCATAAATGGCGGCAATCTTGCTGTAGCCGGGATCCTCCACGGCGTAGCACTTGTCCCGGCCCAAAAGCTGGATCAGCAGATGATACAGCAGCTCCGTCCCGGCGCCCACGATGATCTGCTCCGGGTCCACCTGCATGCCCCGAAACTGCTGCAGATACCCCGCAATGGCCCGCCGCAGTTCTGCGGCCCCGTTGTAGGGCGCCGACCGCAGCAGCTGCTTGTCCTGCTCCAGGAGGGTCTGGCGCATAAGCCTGGCCCAAACGGTAAAGGGAAAGTACGCCGGATCCATGGCCCCGGAGGCAAAATCCAAAAACCACCCCTGCTCCTTTTCCCTGCCTGCCTGCGCAGGCCGCGGTGTCTGCCGGCTCTCCGGCGGCCGCTCCACCTCTGACACGAAGTAGCCGCTGCGCTGCCGGGCGTGGATATACCCCTCCGCCTGCAGCTGCTCGTAGGCGTTTTTCACCGTAATGGTACTCACCTCCAGGTGCTGGGCCAGGGTCCGCTTGGAGGGGAGTCTCTCCCCGGAGTGCAGCCGCCCGGAGAGAATATCCTCCCGGATAAAGCGGTACAGCTGCTCATACAGGCTCTCCTTTTTCTGCTTTTCCAGTGTGTAGGTCAGCATGTCGCCCTCCATCTGGTATTATCGAATAATATCGCTATGGGTATTTTAATATATCCAGTTCCCACTATAATACAGACAGAACAAAAAAGCAAGAGGTGACCTGTATGAAAGATCTTCGCATCCGTAAATTAGTCTATGCCGCACTGATGGCGGCGCTGACCTACGTGGCCACGATGGTCATTCGGATCCCTTCCCCCATGCAGGGGTATGTGAATCTGGGTGACTGCTGCGTGCTGCTGTCCGGCTGGCTGCTGGGGCCCTGGTGGGGCGGTGCTGCCGCCGGTATCGGCTCCATGCTCACGGACCTGCTCAACGGCTATGCCCATTACGCCCCCGGCACCTTCGTCATCAAGGGCTGCATGGCCATTGCCGCGGCGCTTCTGGCCAAGGCCATGGGCCGCAAGGCCGGCGGCTATGTGGTCAGCGGCATCGTCGCCGAGGTCATTATGGTGGTCGGCTACTTTGGCTATGCCGCCCTGCTCCTGGGCAAGGGCATCGGCGCCGCCGCCAGCATCCCCGGCAACCTGGTCCAGGCCGTTATGGGCCTGGTCATCGGTCTGGTCCTTTTCTTCCTGCTCAAGCGCAGTAAAGCACTGGACAAACTGGGCCTGCAGTGATACACTAAGGGCAGTGGTTTTTCCCCACAGGAAAGGATGAGATTCTATGGCTGGAACCGTGCATGAATTGGAGCAGAAGGATCTGTTTTGGCAGGTACAGAGCGAGGCGGCCAAGGCTGCCCAGCAGCTGGTGGACCAGGCGCACCTGCGCCAGGGGCAGATCGTTGTGGTGGGCTGCAGCACCAGTGAGGTGGTGGGCCGCCGTGTGGGCAGCTGGTCCACACCGGAAATCGCCCAGGCCATTTTTAGCGGCCTGAACAGTGTCTTTGCCCCCCAGGGCATCTACATCGCCGCCCAGTGCTGTGAGCATCTGAACCGGGCGCTGATCGTGGAGCATGAGGCCGTGCCGGGCGCGGAGATCGTGAATGTGAAGCCCCAGCCCAAGGCCGGCAGCTCCTTTGCCACCGCCGCCTATAACAGCTTCCGCCACCCTGTGGCGCTGGAGGAGATCAAGGCCGACGCGGGTCTGGACATCGGCGGCACCCTCATCGGCATGCACCTGAAGAAGGTGGCTGTCCCCGTGCGGCTGGATCAGAGCCATATCGGCGGCGCCATCGTCCTGGCCGCCCGGGTCCGCCCCAAGTTCATCGGCGGCGAGCGCGCCATTTATGACGAGAGCCTCAAGGACGGGTATCCGGATTTTGAGTGAGGGATCTTGCATTTCAACAAAAAACCGACCGGCCTTTTGGCCGGTCGGTTTTTTTGGGGGGACGTGGGATACGGATCGCCACGGGCGCTTTGCGCCCTGGCAATGACACGGTTTTTTACATGGGGTGCGGTGCAGGTGGCAGGCAGGCTGGGGCGTCCACCCTTATGCACTGTTTACCGATAGAATTCGTAGGGGGCGGCGTCCCCGACGCCCCGTTACCGGGCGGACAATAATGACCCCCCGGGACTGCTTCGCAGTCCCGGGGGGTACTGTTTTAATTACCAAGATACTGACCAATCGCCATTACTCTGCACTCTAACACCACTGTTGTCTGCTAATGGATTATCAAAACTGAACCAAACACCCATATCCTTGACGCGGTCTACATAATACCAATTTGAATTAAGCCATAGGCTTCCTATCGCTTCCCATATATGGTAGCCGTTCATAGCACCATATCTTTCAAGTTCTTCGATATGGCATTTCACCGTTCCGCTCAGTTTATCTACCTGCTCCCCGTTCAAATTTTTCACATAATAGTTGTTATAGTGATATTGATCCCGCTCTGAGCTGGGCGGGGTATAGCTGTACGTCGCCGTAACCGTCATTGCACTCAGATCCAGGTCAGAGAGCGTCACCGTGTACCCCCCTCCGTTATCGTATGTATCTGCATACGTCTTTCCATCCAGCAATTTCTTTAGGTCCCATTGTATATCCGTGACCTCATAATCGCCGGATTCGCAAACATCCCAAATGTCATTTTCCTTGTAATACTGATAGGTCTGCGCTCTTTTAAAGGTGACCGACCCGTACTCGCCGCTATAAACCAGGGTCAGCTCCACCGTGTCCTGGTGCTGCTCCCGGTCAGGGGTATGCTTTGCCTCCCAGGTATAGGTAGCCTCCTTCGCACCATGGACACCATTGGCTATGGAGTCCGTCGTCTCGGCCAGCATCTCCTCCACCACGGAATCCGGGACCTCCGACTTTCCCGCAAACGGACTTTTTATGTCTATATGCAATTCATCTTTAAAGCAAAAAAATCCCACCACCATCAGCAACACCACAAAAACTATGGCTCCTCCATGCTTCTTCATACGCTCTCCTCTCTATTCAACAGAATTGAAATG
>CAVKFX010000048.1:0-9205 GCA_963655625.1 uncultured Eubacteriales bacterium
CATCGCAGTCGTCGCCGATGTAGAAGTCGTTGTAAACCAGCTCGGACAGGCCCGTACCCTGCTCCAAAAATGAAAGACCGCCAAAGGCGGTCTTTCATTTTTGGAGCTGCACTTTTGCTGCGCAAAAGTGGCCGCCTGCGGGCGGGTGATTTAACATACAAGGGAAACCCGACTAAGGTTTCCCTTGCATACATTCCTTTCCTTGCGATATGCGGGAGTGCAGACAACAAACGCTGTGGGTTCCTGCAAAGAACAGGCGACATACTTTTGTGTGTCTCTTATTCTTTGGAGCGGCACTTTTGCGGAGGAAAAGCGGTCGCCTGCGGGCGTGGGATCAAACGTGCAGGGAGGAGGGCGCGGTTATGGAGCATTATGTATATTCACCCATTACAGCCGACCCTGTTATCCTGAATTTGGACGGCTGCAAGGACTGGGGTACATTGCACCGGCGCATCCGCAGGACGTTTGGCTTTCCGGACTATTACGGGGAAAACTGGGATGCCATGTGGGACTGCATCACAGATGTATTTTTACAGCCGGTGCAAAGACGCATTGTGGTAGAAGGCTTTGACTCCATACCCCAAGAGCTGCGGGAGTATGCCGCACCGATGCAGGAGATTTTCAGCGACCTGCAGGAAAAATATGCATGGGTCTCGGTGACATATCGCTGAATGCAGCGAGTATTTACAAAAGCGGAAGGGCCGCCGGGGGCGGTCCTTCCGCTTTGGATTTGGATTTATCGGGCTGCGCGGCGCTTTTTCCATGTGGAGCACAGCAAGTGCCACAGAGGCAGCAGGTACAGGAAGCAGGCCAGCAGCACGGCCCCGGATGGGGCGCCTACGGCATCCAGCGGCACCGCGCAGGCGATGGACCACGGGACCAGGGGCGCCACCACCACGGCGGAATCCTCCAGCGCCAGGGCCAGGTCGGAGCGGTCCGGCTCCGTGTCCCCGGCCAGCTGCTGAGTCAGCATGATGGTCAGGGTCTGATTGCAGGCGATGAGGCCCGATACAATGGACGTGAGCAGGATGGCGAAAAAGGGCGTTGTATGGTCCGCTAGGCGGCTGATATGGGATTTAAGCTTCGTCAGCAGGCCGGTATTCTGGAAAATGCCCGCATAGGCGGAGGAGATGCAGACAATGGCGGCCACCTTCAGCATAGAGACGATGCCGCCGCCGTTGAGCATCCAGGCCACGTCCTCCTGCCCGGCGGCAAAGCCCCAAAAAAGCAGGCGGGGCAGGTCCCGGAGGGCCGCATGCTGCACCAGCAGGCACACGGGCAGGGCCGAGAGGATGCTGGCGGCCATGGAAAGCCGCACCCGTACCTTGCACAAGGACAGCAGCAAAAGCACCGCGGCGGGGATGATGGCATAGGGGGAGAGGACAAATTCCCGGGCGAATACGGCGGAGAGGTCCGGGACGCTGCCGCCGGCGCTGGTCAGGAGACCCAGGACGGCGTAGATGCCGCCCGTCAGAAGGAACGGGACCAGGGATGAGCGGAGCATCCGCTTGATATTGGCGAAGATGTCCGTCTCCGTCACGGCGGCCGTCAAAAGGGCGCTGGTGGAGACCGGGGAGCAGCGGTCCCCGAAGTAGATCCCCGAGAGGATGGCGCCGCCCATAAGCAGCGGCGACACCCCCAGGCTCATGCCCATGGTGCTGCAGATGACGCCCATGGTCGCCGCCGTGCCGAAGGATGTGCCCGTGAGCACGGAGATCAGGCAATTCAGCAAAAACGCCATGAGCAGGAACACCGCCGGGCGGATGGCCCGGGCTGCAAAGCACACGATGACCGGGATCGTGCCGGCCTGGCGCCACAGAGCCGTCAGCATGCCGATGAATATAAACGTGAGCAGCACGTCCTTGGCCGTCTTGACGCCGGAAACGGCAAAGCGGCTGACGCTGCGCAGAGAATAGCCCGCGCGAAGGCCATACAGGAAAAATATCAGCAGCCCCGCCAGCATGGCGTACACAATGGAGACATCCAGCAATATGCATATCAGCAGCGCCGCGCAGAACAGGAGAATCGACAGGTATTCCACAAAAACACCCTCCCAGGGATTGAAAATTCTTTGGTCAGCATAGCAGATTCTGTCGATATATGCAAGTTCTTTGCGCTTCTTTGTGCGGCGAAATTTTCTGCAAAAACATAAACAGGCGCCCCGGTGGGACGCCTGCTTTATGTCTATTCTTATTTTTGTCTATGGGCGGGGTTACAGAGCGGCCGTTTCCGCGGCGACGCTCTCCTCACAGGAACGCATGGCCTCCAAGGTTTTTTCCAGCAGCGCATCCAGCTCCCAGCCCAGGCGCTCGGCACCGGTGATGATCACATCCCGGGAGCAGCCGGCGGCGAACTTCTTATCCTTGAACTTTTTCTTAATGCTCTTGAGTTCCATGTCCTGGACGCTCTTGCTGGGACGGATGAGGGCGGCGGCGCCGATGAGGCCCGTAAGCTCGTCGGCGGCGAAGAGTACCTTTTCCATCTCATGAACCGGCTCTACATCGCAGCACAGACCATAGCCATGGCTGCACACGGCGTGGATGAACTCCTCACTGCAGCCGGCTTCTTTCAGCAGCTCCGGGGCCTTGCGGCAGTGCTGCTCCGGCCACTGCTCAAAGTCAATATCATGGAGCAGGCCCACGGTGGCCCAGAAGTCCGCCTCGTCTCCGTAGCCCAGCTGGTTGGCGTACCAGCGCATGACGCCCTCTACGGTCAGGCCGTGCTGGATGTGAAACGGCTCCTTGTTATACTTCTTCAGTGCGGCAAGAGCCGCATCTCTGCTGATACACTCTTTCATAAAGGGCGTCCTCCTTATATCGATTTTGCCCTATTGTAGCAGCAAATTTCGCTTATTGCAAGGCCTATCTTTTAAATCGACATTTGTTTTTCCAAAAGTGTCAGGATCTGCCGGGCGTGGCGGTATTCATCCCGGGACAGCTCCAGGAAGATCTCCGTCAGGCACTCGTCGGTGGTCTCCTCCGAGGCCCGGCGGTAATTCAGACCCCCGCAGCTCTCCTCGTGGTACAGCAGGCGCAGGATCTCCCGCCAGGAGGACGCGCACTTCTCCCCCGGCTGCGGCACCGCCGGGCAATAGACCTGGCCGGTAATGAGATAGTATACGCCCATGAGCCGCCGGGCGTGGCCGCCTTCCTCCGCCGCCAGGCGGCGCATAAGCTGCCGGGCCATGGGGGAGGGCGCTATGGCGGCGTAGGTCAGGTAGCCACGCCGGTCCGACAGCTCCTCCTCGATAAAGCCCCGGATCACCTCCACATCCTGCTGCGCGTTCACCCCCATGCAGCACACATTTACAGCGTCCTGGGCCGCATCCGCCGGATACGGCTGCAGGGCAGGATTCACCCGCTGCCAGACAGCCCTCTTTTGCTCTATGGTCTGTTGATTTTCCATGCCAGCACCCCTTTCTCTGCCATCCATTGTATGCACCAGGGGATGGACCCTTTACTTTTTGAAAAAAATCCGATACACTGAGAAAAAGGAGTGTGTTTGCCATGACATTGCAGCAACTGAGGTATGCCGTCACCGTCTCCGAGTGCGGCACCATCAGCGCCGCCGCCGAAAAGCTGTTCATCTCCCAGCCCAGCCTCACCACCGCCATACGGGAGCTGGAGGCGGAAATGGGCGTGACCATATTCTCCCGGACCAACCGGGGCGTTATCGTGTCGCGGGAGGGCGAGGAATTTTTGGGCTACGCCCGGCAGATCCTCTCCCAGGCCCAGCTGCTGCAGGAGCGGTTCGGCGGCCGGGAGCAGGGAGAAAAGCGCTTTGCCGTGTCCAGCCAGCACTTTAACTTCACGGTGCTTGCCTTTTCCCGGCTGGTACAGAATTTCCGGGGGCCCCGGTACAGCTTCCATTTCCGGGAGACCACCACCTACGAGGTGCTGGAGGACGTGAGTCAGCTGCGCAGCGAGGTGGGCATTCTGGCCCTCAACGAGGACAGCGAGCGGTTTTTGCGGCGGATGTTCAGCAAGCTGGGCCTGGAATTCACAGAGCTGAAGCGGGTGCAGGCGGAGCTGTTCGTCTCTGCGGAGCACCCCCTGGCCGGTCGCAGGTTCGTGACGGTGGAGGACGTGAGTCCCTATCCCTGCATCACCTTTGAGCAGGGGGAGCACAACGGACAGTTCTTTTTTGAGGGCCTGTCCGCCGTGGCTGCGCAGTCCTGCAAAACCATCTGTGTGCGGGAACGGGCCACGGAGTATCAGCTTCTGCGGGCCCTCAATGGCTTCAGCCCGGATGTGGGAGTATCCGCCATGTATCGGGAGGAGTTTGTGAGCCTGCCTTTGGAGCCGAAGCAGTTCCACACCATTGGATATATCCTGCGCCGGGATGTGACGCCCTCCCCCATGACCTTGGAGTACATACAGGCCCTGCGGGAGGCGGCGTCGATATAGGATATAACTATATACAGCTTAGTTTTTCCATATTTTACAAATAGCAGATCTATCCTTATACTGAAGGCAGCAAAACAAAATGCCGAAAGGAGATCTGAAATTATGAAAAGCAAAGTTACAACCCGTATAGCAGCCGCCGTAGCCCTGATGGCCGTGATCGTACTGACCCTGGTCTTTATCCTGACCGGCAATTTCAACATCTTTACCAAGATCGCCTGCTTTCCCCTGGGGTTCCTGTTCTTTGTGGAGTTGAGCCTCATTTGCTCCCTGGTCTGAGCCAGGTTTTCTACTTTTTTCGTTTCCTCTCTCCACCCCGCCCGATGAGCTTTTCGGCTCACCGGGCCTTTTTGCGGCCATTTTGCCTTGCAGCCCGTTGAGTGTACACATCCGTGCAGGCGGGGCAAGAAAACGCTCCGCACCGGGCGGGGGGCGGGCACCCCGCCCTACGGAGGACAAGGGGGGCCGTTCGGCGGGGCGATGTGGGCATCGCCCCCTACGGATGGTTCGCAAGCCGGCGCGGGCGGGACAGCGGAGCGCATTTGGGGTGTAAAATTTTCCTGAGCAGGGAAAAATAAGGCGGAGCGGATTGCTTTTGCCCGGCGATTCTGCTACAATAAGGTGCGTATGAGTCGAAATATGTCCTTTGGTGCAATTGCAACATTGTCCGGAGGCAAAATTTGGTATAGTACGGATGAGATAACCTCAGAAGGAGGAAGGATTCATGTTAGAGCTGAAAAACATCTGCTACCGCGTCTCCACCCCGGAGAACGAGGCGGATATTCTCAACCACATCGACCTGGTGATCCCCGACCACAAGCTGGTGGTATTCACGGGTCCCAACGGCGGCGGCAAGACCACCCTGGCCAAGGTCATCATGGGCCTGGTACAGCCCACGGAGGGGCAGATCCTCTATAACGGCCGGGACATCACGGGCCTGTCCATCACGGAGCGGGCAAAGCTGGGCATCAGCTACGGGTTCCAGCAGCCCCCCCGGTTCAAGGGCATCACCGTCCACGACCTGCTGCTGCTGGCGGCAGGCAGTGAAAAGCTCTCCAAGGACCGCTGCTGCCAGTATCTGACCCGGGTGGGCCTGTGCGCCAACGACTATCTGGACCGGGAGGTGGACGTGTCCCTCTCCGGCGGCGAGGTCAAGCGCATTGAGATCGCCACCATCCTGGCCCGGAACAGCCAGCTGATGATCTTTGACGAGCCGGAGGCGGGCATCGACCTGTGGAGCTTCGCCCGGCTCACGGAGACCTTTGAGCAGATCCACCGGGAGGGTAAGTCCACCATGATCATCATCTCCCACCAGGAGCGCATCATCCAGCTGGCGGACGAGATCATCGTGGTGTCAAACGGCTCTATCGCCCACCGGGGCACCACGGAGGAGATCTTCCCCCTGATCCTGGCGGACACCCTGGGCACTTGCCCGGTTCTGGAGAAAAAGGAGGTCAAGCTATGATTACCGACATCGACGCCAAGCTGCTGGAAAAGATCGCCGATCTCACCGGCAAGCCCGTGGGCGCCTTCAATATCCGCAAGGACAGCGGCTGTGAGGCCCGCCAATCCACCGAGCACATTGAGATCACCCCCAAGACCGATGGCAAGCAGGGCATTGACATCCGCGTGAAGCCCGGCACCAAGGGCGAGCAGTGCCATATCCCCGTTATCATCAGCAAGACGGGCCTGTCCGAGCTGGTTTACAACGACTTCTACATCGGCGACGACTGCGATGTGGAGATCGTGGCCGGCTGCGGCATCCACAACTCCGGCTGCAACGAGAGCCGCCACGACGGCGTACACACCTTCTACATCGGAAAGAACAGCCGGGTACACTACTCCGAAAAGCACTACGGCGAGGATGCCCCCGGCGAGACCGGCCGCAATGTCATGAACCCCCAGACCATCGTACACCTGGGGGAGAACTCCACCATGCAAATGGATACCGTCCAAATTCGCGGCATCGACTCCACCAAGCGGGACACCCGCTTCTACTGCGAGAAGGGCAGCGAGGTGGTGGTCACCGAGCGGCTCTTGACCCACGGCAGGCAGGAGGCCGAGAGTGATATGCATATCGAGCTCAACGGTGAGGATGCCAAGGGCCGGGTCATCTCCCGGTCCGTGGCACAGGACGAGAGCAAGCAGGTATTTCACCCGGTGATGGTGGGCAACAGCCAGTGCTTCGGCCATGTCCAGTGCGACTCCATCATTATGGGCAGCGCCCACATTGAGTCCATCCCCGCCATCACCGCCAACTGCCCCGATGCACAGCTCATCCATGAGGCCGCCATCGGCAAAATTGCCGGCGACCAGCTGCTGAAGTTAGAGACCCTGGGGCTCACCCCGGAGGAGGCCGAGGAGACCATCCTCAAGGGATTTTTGGCGTAAATTTCTATGGGAAATGCGAAAAAGAAGACCGTCCTTGTGGGCGGTTTTCTTTTTCGCATAAAATTAGCGGTGCTTTCTCTTGGCGGCCCGGCGCTGGAAGAATTTCACCAGTTCCACCACAGGGATCACCAACACGGCCAAGGCCAGGGCGATACCGTATTCGGCCCAACCCACGGGGGTGAAGCCGAAGGCATCGGCAATGGGCCCTACCTCCAAAACCAGCGTGGTTATGAGGAGGCTGCCCAGCATAGCCACCCACAGGACCTTGTTATGGCTGCGGCTGGAGAAAATGCTGCGGCGCTGAAAGCGCATATTGAAGCTGTGGAAAATCTCGCACATGCTCATGGTCAAAAAGGCCATGGTCATGCCGTGGGGCGAAACGCCGGAAGGCATCTCGAAGTATCCCACCTCCACACAGTGGCCGATGATATAGGAGGCCAGAGTGATGACGGTGATAAGCACGCCCTGATACACCACATCAAGGCCCAGGCCGCCGGAGAAGATGCCGTCGTGACTATCCCGGGGCGGACGGTCCATAACATCCGGCTCCGCCTTCTCCAGGCCCAGGGCCAGGGCCGGGAAGCAATCGGTAATAAGGTTGATGAACAGCAGATGCACCGGCCCCAGGAGGGTGAAGCCCAGGAGGGTGGCGGTGAACACACCCAGCACCTCGCTCATATTGGAGGCCAGGAGGAACTGGATGGTCTTGCGGATATTATCATAGATGCGGCGGCCCTCACCCACGGCGCCCACGATGGTGGCGAAGTTATCATCCGAGAGGACCATATCCGCCACGTTCTTGGTGACGTCGGTGCCGGTGATGCCCATGCCCACGCCGATGTCGGCGGTCTTGATGCTGGGGGCATCGTTGACGCCGTCGCCGGTCATGGCGGTGATGGCGCCGCGCTTTTTCCAGGCAGTGACGATGCGCACCTTGTGCTCCGGCTGGACTCGGGCATAGACGCTGTAGCGGGGCACGATCTCCGCCAGCTCCTCATCCGTAAAGGCGTTTAGCTCGCTGCCGGTGACGGCCTGGTCGGCAGAGTCCAGAATATCCAGCTCCTTGGCGATGGCCACGGCGGTGTCCTTATGGTCACCGGTGATCATCACCGGGCGGATGCCCGCCTTGCGGCACTGGTGGATGGCGTCCTTCACCTCCGGACGCACGGGGTCGATCATACCCGCAAGGCCGATGAAGCACAGATCCTGTTCCAAAGTCTCGGGGCTGATGTCCTCAGGTAAGGCATCGCCCCAGCTGCGCTGGGCAGCGGCCAAAACCCGCAGGGCCCGGTTGGCCATGGCCTTATTCTCCGCCAGAATGGCCCGGCGCTTTTCCTCGGTCATGGGATGCTTTTCGCCGCTGTCTATATAGCTGGTGCAAAGGCGCAGCACCTCGTCCGGGGCGCCCTTGGTATACTGGATAAAGCCGCCGTCGATTTGATGCACGGTGGACATCATCTTTCGGGAGGAATCGAAGGGGGCCTCGGCCACCCGGGGCTGCTGCTCCTCCAGCAGGGGCTTTTTCAGCCCCGCCTTGGCGGCGAAATTCACCAGGGCCGCCTCCGTAGGCTCGCCCTGAGCGCCCTCCTCTGCCCAGGCAGCATCGCTGCAAAGGGCCATGGCTGTGGCCAAAAGCCGCTGGGGGCCCGTGTGGTCCACCACGGTCATCTTGTTCTGGGTAAGGGTGCCGGTCTTATCGGAGCAAATGACCTGGGTGCAGCCCAGGGTCTCTACCGCCGTCAGGCGGCGGATCACCGCGCCGCGCTTGCTCATGTTGGTAACGCCGATAGACAGCACCACCGTCACCACCGTGGCCAGGCCCTCAGGAATGGCGGCCACGGCCAAGGAAACGGCCACCATGAAGGTTTTCAGAATGGCCTCCAGGGAGTAATCGCCCTCCACTAGCAGGTCAAAAACGAAGATGAACACGCAGATGGCCAGCACCAGATAGGACAGAGTCTTGCCCAGCTGGGTCAGCTTGCGCTGGAGGGGGGTCTCCTCCTGCTCCGTCCGGGCCAGTACGCCGGCGATCTTACCCATTTCGGTGTCCATGCCGGTGGCGGTAATGACGGCGCTGCCCCGGCCATAGACCACAGTGGAGCCCATGTAGCACATGTTTTTCCGGTCACCCAAAGGCACATCACCTTCAGCCGCAATAGGCTCGGCGGTCTTATTCACCGGGACGCTCTCGCCGGTGAGGGCGGCCTCCTCGATCTTCAGGGATGCGGACTCCAGCAATCGGCCATCGGCGGGCACGGCGTCCCCGGCCTCCAGAATCACCACATCCCCGGGCACCAGGTCGGCACTGTGGAGCACGGTAATCTTGCCGTCCCGCAGCACCTTGCTGGTGGCGGCAGTCATGGTTTGCAGGGCCTCGATGGCGGCCTCGGCCTTGCTCTCCTGCACCACGC
>CAVKFX010000049.1:0-2780 GCA_963655625.1 uncultured Eubacteriales bacterium
GAATAAGCGGAAAAACATGGCAAAAAAGTTTTGGGAAATTTTTAAGGAAAAAGGAAAAGAATTCGAAAAAAACCAAAAGTTTGCCAAACTTTTTCCGAAGATTGATAAAAAAATAATTTTAGAGCCCGGGAAGACATTTGTCGAATTTCGTCGAAAACGGGCAACAAGTAATCGTAGAAAATCGCTAAAATTTACTTGAAAACGACACTGAAATATGGTATATTATCCGTAAGGCAAGGGAGGGCTGTTGAGGAAGAATGGATTATGCGCTGAAAATTTAATATGTGAGGACGAGGGAGAATATGGAAATCAAGGCAAGCGTTGTTTTAGCAGACGCAAGCGAGGAGTATCGAACGATACTGAAGAAGACCATGGAGAGTACAGGGGAATTCCAGGTGGTTGGAAGCACCGGCTCCGGGGCGGAGGCGCTGCGACTGGTCCAGCAGATGTATCCGCAGCTGCTGATCATGGATCTGGTTTTACCGGAGCTGGACGGATTCGGCCTGCTCAAGCAGCTGCAGAGCATGGGGGACAGGGCGCCCAAGACTATTGTGGTGTCTGCGTTCTGTGTGCAGCGCACTGTGAGCCAGGCAGTGAAAATGGGCGTGTGGTACTTTTTATCCAAGCCCTGCAGCGAAGAATCCTTACTGGAACTGATGCGTCAGGCGGCCCAGTCCCAGCAGGAGACCGGGGATTTTTCTCCGGCTCTGGAAGGGCAGGTGACAGCGATCATCCATGAGATCGGTGTGCCGGCGCATATCAAGGGGTATCAGTACCTGCGGGAGGCCATTTTGATCGCCGTGCAGGACATGGACGTTATCAACGCGGTGACCAAGGTGCTGTATCCTGAGGTGGCCAGCCGATTCTCTACCACGCCATCCCGAGTGGAACGGGCGATCCGACACGCTATTGAAGTGGCGTGGGACCGCGGGGATCTGGAGACCCTGCAGAAGTATTTCGGATACACCGTGAACTCGGCGAAGGGTAAGCCTACAAATTCGGAATTTATTGCTATGATCGCAGACCGGCTGCAGCTGAAGCTGCGGCGCAGCCGGGCCTGAAGCATGGCAATGCCACGGACGTACACCAGCGCATGCGCCCGATGGATAAACAGTCTCTGCCTATAATGAAATCACGCACCCGATCATATATCGGGTGCGTGATCTCTTTGCTTATTGTCCGGGTTGCCGGTCGGCGGCGGATTCCGGTTCGCTCTCCTCGTATTCCGCAGGCTTGCCCTTATAGATGTTCTGCATCTCCCGGTCCACCTCGAACACCGCCTCGGAACACAGGCGCAGGCGGTTGGCGTCCTCCTGGGAGAAGGCGCGGGTGGATTTATACCGCAGTTCATGCTCCAGGCTGGCCCACATATCCATGGCGATGGTGCGCAGCTGGATCTCCACCGGCAGGTGCAGCGTGCCCTCGGAGATGACGATGGGCACCTCCACGATCAGGTGCAGGCTCCGGTAGCCGGAGGGCTTGGGTGTCTTTATGTAATCCACCTCCTGGATTACCCGGAAGGACTCGTTCCGGGTAAGAAGGCTGCGCAGATAATAGATGTCATCCAAATAGTTGCAGATAATGCGGATGCCTGCCACATCCTGGACATAGGCGTAGATGTTGTCTATAGTGACGGCGTGGCCCCGGCGCTGGAGCTTCTCCACAATGGAGTCCAGGGTCTTGATGCGGTACTCGATGTGATGGATGGGAGAGCGGTCATTGAGCGTGGCAAACTCCTCGTCCAGGATCTCCATCTGTGCCACAGCCACCTTTAATGCACTGCGGTACAGATGGTTCACCCGCACCATGCCTTGAGCCAGCTCCCTCTCCTGCTGCGGGGTGGAGTTGGGCAAATGTACGTTTTTCAGGGACGGGCGGTTGGGTTTTTCGACCATCATGACTGTTGCTCCTCCTTGCCCTGCGGGCAAAATTCTATCCTCGAAGCATATTATACCATAACTAAGGGAGAAATGTATGAATAATTTGTGTTATTTGCAAAAAAACCGCAGCAGGCATTTTGCCTGCTGCGGCTGAGGTGATCCATCAGCGAATGCCTGCCAGGAAGCAGGCAGGGTCTTTTTTCAGCTGCTCCCGGCCCCAGCGGAGCATATCCGCTACGCTTACGCAGGAGGTGACGACGCCGCTTTCCCAGCGTTCCGCCGTAACGGATTGTAAGAATTCGTCCGGGCAAGCGGTGCGGACATAGTAGGGGTGGGCCTCGCTCGTGTTGACAACGGCGGCGGGGATCATGGCATCTGTGTAGAAGCCGCTTTTGCCCGCCAAAATGTCCAGGCAATCCTCCACAGCGTTGAAGGCGGTGGGATAGCGTCCGGCACCCTGGCCGAAGAAGCTGTGCCGGCCGATTTTCTCCCCATAGTAGGTGATGAGGTTGAAGTTTTTAGGCACGGCAGCCTCCAGGTCATGGCTGGCAACCAGAGTGGGCTCGATGAAGGCGCAGACGCCGTCCTCGGCCGCCTTAGCGGTGGCCAGGAGCTTGCACACAAAGCCGTGGGCCTGGAATGTCCGGATATCCTCATCCGTGACGGTGCGAATGCCGAACATGGGGATATCCTCCTCCCGGAGAAGGGTGTCAAAGGCGATGTTGGCGGAGATGGTCAGCTTGCGGCGCACGTCGTCGCCGTCGATGTCGGCGGAGGGATCCGCCTCGGCGTAGCCCAAAAGCTGGGCCTGCTTTAAAATCTCCGGGAAGGACACAGGGGCGGCGTGCATAGCGTCCATGATGAAATTGGTGGTGCCGTTCATGATGCCGCCCAGCTCGG
>CAVKFX010000049.1:2790-33889 GCA_963655625.1 uncultured Eubacteriales bacterium
GCATCCAGCCGCTTGCAGCGCTCCAGATTCACAAGCCAGGGGATGCCGCCGCCCACGGCGGCGGTGCAGCGCAGGGACACGCCGTTTTCCGCCGCCAGCTGGGTAAGCTCTCGGTAAAAGGCGCTGATGACCGCCTTATTGGCCGTCACCACATGCTTGCCCGAGCGCAGAGCGGCGCAGATATACTCATAGGCCGGGTGCAGGCCGCCCATGACCTCGATGACGATGCCGATGGTGGGATCGCCCGTGATGGCGGCGATGTCCGTCACCGCCAGAGCCCCCAGCTCTGGCCGGGAACGGCGCACCAGCACCTTGGCAACGGTGAGGTCCGCCCGCTCCGCGCAGAAGTCCAAAATGCCGCCGCCTACCACGCCGCAGCCCAACAGTCCAATGTTCATAAAATAACCTCCTCCGGGTCTGTTTTTTCTGCCCCCATTCTATAAGAATCCACTTGGGATGTCAACAGACAGGGCAGAAATACGCCGCCCCACGCCGGGCGCGGGGCGGGAGAAAGCCGAAATATGGTTTCCGGCGGGGCGGTAAAAAGCAGGGCCGGGACTATGCCCCGGCCCTGCTTGCCGCTATAGAATGGGTGCGGAGGAAGGGATCAGAACAGCTCCTTCTTCCTTGCGACGAATACGCCGCCGGTCAAGGCCAGAACGGCCAGGCCCACATACAGAACCACGCCGGTATCGCCGGTGGCGGGCGCCTTATAGCCCAGGTTGGTCATCAGAGAGGTGATCTCCGCATCCGTCAGGCCGATGGCCTTCATATAGTCCTTGGCGCCCTTCTGCAGGTCGGCCTTGGACAGATCCTCCACACCGAAGGCGGTCTGAAGGGTCTTGATGATGTTGCTCTCGGCGATGGCGATATACTTATCGGTACCGCGCTCCACGCCGTAGTAGTTATAATAGGTGGTCATATAGTCCTCCACTACTTCGCTGAAGGTGGCGCCCATGAGGCACTCCAGCAGGGCGTTGACGAAGCCGGCGCGGTCCTTGCCCTCGGTGCAGTGGACATAGTATACGCCCTTGTTGGCGGCAAAGAAGCGCAGACCGTCCGCCAGGCCCGCCTGGAACTCGGGAGCGGTGAAGTCCACGCCCAGATTCAGGTAAATGACCTTCTGGCCGGCATAATAGGTGTCGGCAAAGCCCTCGTAAGCCTTGGCATCCGCCTCGCTGTCCGCCAGGTTCATGATGACGGTGACGCCGGCCTTCTTCAGCGCGGCATCGGCATAGCCGCTGCGGCCCAGCTCGGGATTGATGGGGGAGGAGCCGCGGTAGAGCAGGTTCTTGCCCATGCCGGTGGTGGCCACATTGCGGAAGTTGGCAAACTCCTCATCCGTCAGGTCGGGATAGTCCGCCCGGTCGTTGGTGCGCTGCAGCTCGTGGAGGATATATTCCGCCCGGTAGCCGTCCTTCTCTGCCATGGTGAAGGTGACCTCCACGGGATAGGTCACGCCCTCCCAGGCGGTCCAGTACCAGTTCTTATCCTCGTCCGTGTGCTTCACGGCCAGCTCATAGGTCTCGGCAAAGTTGCCCATGTTGATGGCCATGCTCACATAGCCCGTGGGATTGCCGTCCTCGCCCTTTTCCACGATGATGGCGGGCTTGCCGGAATCCACATAGGAATAGGTGGGGATCACGGGCAGGGTCAGGGTCTTGCCCAGGAACTCCACGGTGACCAGGTCGCCCCAGTTAAAGCCCATGTCGCCCATGAACTTTTCGGCCTTGCAGTCGGTATACACATTGCCGTATTTGGTCATCCAAATGTTGGCGTCCAGGCCGCCGATGGTGATCTTGCCGTCGTCCTCATCGGGGGGCAGGATGACGGTCATGCGGCCGTCGGGCTCGGCATACTCCTGCCCCACAACGCCGCCCAAGACGGTGGTGATATACTCCATCACGATCCCGTCCAGGGTCAGGCCGGTGTCGAACTGGCCGGAGGCAGCCGCAAAGGCGTAATAGGTGTCGCCGCCGGCTGCAGTGAAGTTATTGGTGATTACGGCGTAGGTTTGATCGGGATCAAAGGGCTGGCCGTTGATGCTTTCGATAGTGACGCGGTTGATGCTCTTGGGGCCGTAGTAGGTGGAGCCGGGATAGGTGTCATCCGCCTTGTCATAGGGCTTGGTGCAGTCCACGGTGAGCTTCATGCCCGCCGTCTGGGGGAAGCCGCCCAGAGAGATGGGCGTGCAGAAGGTGGATGCCTCCAGCGCCTCCAGCAGCTCGCTGCCCTTGACGTGTACCACGGCCAGGGTGTTGCTGAAGGGCAGAACGGTGGTCACGTCCGCCTTGGAAATATCCCCTGCGTGGATCCACGCGCGGATGCCGCCGCCGTTGGTGATGGCCACGGCATTGGTCATGTCAACGCCGGGGGCCTTGGTCTTGATGGCCCACATCATGGCATCGGTGATAAGGTTGCCCAGGTTGGTCTCCTGAGTGCGGTTGCCCGGCTCCTTGTCGCCGTTGAGCTCCACCTCAGACTTGGCAAACACCGCACTGTATTCCGCGTCAATGGGCTCCATAATGGCCTTGGCGGCTGCGGTCACCTTGGCATCCTCGTACTCATACTGGCCCAGGTCCAGCATCTCCAGACCCTCGGGCATCTTGGTCTTGTTGTCAATGATCAGGA
This sequence comes from uncultured Eubacteriales bacterium, assembly GCA_963655625.1. Lineage (GTDB taxonomy): Bacteria > Bacillota > Clostridia > Oscillospirales > Oscillospiraceae > Vescimonas. Next base: position 5,422 of record CAVKFX010000049.1, read on the forward strand.
CACCCACATAGGCCAGCTTGGTGCCGGTGGACTGGATGGGCAGCTCATAATAGGGGTTGTCGATATAAGTGGGTTTGCCGTTCTCATCCAAGCCGGTTTGGAGCTTCGCTGCGCCGGCCAGCATCACGGAATGGGAGTGGCCGTCAATGACGAAGTCGATATCGGGGACGTTTTTCAGCAGGTCATAGGAGGTATTGGGCTCAGAGCTGCTGTCCACACCCAAGTGGGCCAGGCAGATCACCGCATCCGCGCCCCGGGCCTTCAGAGCATCTACCTGAGCCTGGGCGGCAGCGTACATATCCTCCGCACCCAGGAAGGTCAGGCCCTGGATCAGGGCGGGGTTGGCCTTGGTCTGCGCCTCGGGGGTCTCTAAGCCGAAGAAGCCGATCTTCATGCCGCCCTTTTCGATGATGGTGTTTGCGTCAAAAATGGACTTGCCATCCTTGCTGACGTTGGCGCACAGCACCTGGAAGTTTGCTTTGGCCATGTTCAGCATTAGCTGCTCGTAGCCGTAGTCAAACTCGTGGTTGCCGATGGTGGCCAGATCGTAGCCGGCGGCATTCATCATGGTTACGGCGTCGGCGCCCTTGTTGACGCTGACATAGATGGTGCCCTGGCTGTAGTCGCCGGCATCGACCAGGATGACATCGGCGCCCCGGGCCTTAAGCTCGGCCTTCAGCGCGGCCACCTTGGCGTACTTGGCGATGTCGCCGTGCACATCGTTGGTGTGCAGGATGACGGTCTTGTCGACAAGATCCTGCTCCGCCGGGTCTGCCCAGGCCGTGGTCACCATCAGAGACAGCGCCATGACTACGGACAGAAGCAGTGCTAAAACTTTCCGCATGGTTCTTTTCCTCCTTTAAAATTCAGAAGCGCATTCACGTTCCTCTGTATCTTTTATCATACAGGATTTTTCTAAAAAAGGAAATCTTTTTGGAAAATTGGTGCGCCAAAAAATCAAAGGGGAATTTATGCGATATGCACAAAAATAAGGGAGAATGAAACAAAAAATTTCGACAAATTTTGCGGGGCGAGCTCAGGTTTCCAAAAGAAGGTCGCACCGCTCCGGCAGAGAAAAGGCCCGGAAATACTGCTCCTCCAGGGGGATCCAGCGATCTATGAACTGCCGGAGCTTTTCCGGGCCGCTGCGCGTCTCTATGCGGCGCAGCTGCTCCCGGGGATCCACTGTGAGGAAGATGCGCAGGTGATAGTAGGGCCACAGGGCCGGGTGGCAGGCATAGGAGCCCTCCACAACGGTCAGCCGGGCGGGCGGGACCGAAACGGCCCGGCCCAGGGCCTGCCGGGCGCAGAGATAGGGCCGGTAAACCACGGCCTCGCCCCGGGCGGCGGGCAGCAGCACCTCCTGCAGGAAGCGCTGGTGATCCACATTTTCTCCGGGGGCCTGCAGCCGCTCCGGTGTGCGCTGATAGGGCTGGAGAAAGAAGTCGTCCATGTGGAACACCCGGCAGGGCAGCTCCGCCTGCAGCCGGGCGGCCAGGGTGGTTTTTCCGGCACCGCATCGGCCGTCAATGGCTACAAGCACCCGCTCCTGCCGGTCCAGCAGCGACCGGATGGCGTCCAGCACCGGGTCAAGAACGGGGGAGAGGCGATTAGCTGTGGGGGTCTGAGGAAAATGGGGTTTCGTCATGGTCAAGTCCTCCGGAAGTGGAATGGTATGGAAATGGGGCCTGCGTATTCAGTATACCCCGGCCCGGCGGCACCGTCAACCGGGGGATGACAGCGTGGAATTTTGCCGGAAAATTCCAAAGGGATTTTCGAAAGCGATAGCAACAGAGGAGAGGCTTCTTTCGAAGCCTCTCCTCTGTTGCTATTAGATTTTGCCGGGGATGTGCCCATCAGGCGCGGCGCTTCTTGGAACGAATCAGCGCGGCGCCGGCCAGAGCCGTGATGCTCATGACAGATACCCAAAGCACCATGGCGCTGTTGTCGCCGGTGGCGGGCTTATCGGGTGTGTCGGGCGTAGGCTTATCGGGATTATCCGGCGTGGGGTTATCGGGATCGCCGGGGTTCACGGGTGTGAGGACCGTCTGGCAGACATCACACTTGCCGTCATTGTCGGCGTCCACATGGCCGGTGGCGGGGATAGCCCGGGTCTCGGTTTCGCCGCAGGCGCAGGTGCGGGTCTCCACGCCGTCTGCGGTGCAGGTGGCAGGAGTGGTTTCCTCCCAATCGCCGAAGGCGTGGGTGTGGGCGGTGCAGACGATGTCCGCCCGGTTCCGGGTGCGGATGCGGGGCGCCATGGGAGTGCCGTCCTCCAGGACGAAGGTGTTGTCATAGGAGGCAAGGCCGGTAGCCGCAATTTCGCAGCCCACAACGATGTTCTGCACATCCTGATCGGTGGTGATATAGCCGTCGATGAACACCCGGGCCACATTGCCCTGGGCATCGCGGACCAGGATGGTCTTGATCAGGCCGTTGGCCATCTCAATGCCGGCGACATAGCCCTTGAGTGTGATGAGCTGGCCCAGGACGGAGCCGTCATTCACCTGGGCGGCGGTGACCACCTTGGGCTCCACGGGGGTCTCGTGGCCCAGCTTCCGGATCTTGGTCACGGCCAGCTGGCGCTCGCCCTGGTAGGAGCTGGTGGAGCCGCTGATGCGGAGCTTATCGCCGATCTGATAGTCGCCGGCCACGGGGAAGCAGTTGATGCCGCCGGTGGCATCCTGGATATAGATGCAGTCAAAGAAGGCGGTGTTCTTATCATAGCCGGAGGCGTTGGAGGTGACGATGCCCTCCACAGTGTACTTGATGCCCTCCTCGGGGTCTGCCTGGACTTCGGCGATGGTGCTGATCTTGGGGGGATTGAGATAGTTGATCAGATTCTCGCAGATCCTGTAGTTGGAGTAGTTCTTCTCCAGGGTGTTATCCAGCTGGGATTGTACCTCGAAATTGGAGAGGAAGGCCGCACCGGAGACGATGACCATGCCCTTGCCCTCCAGCTGCTCGGTGGCCATGATCAGCAGGCGGCTGTCGTTCTCGGCATAGGTGTACTTGGGAGCATTTGTGCCGCTGGCACCCTTGCCGTCCTTATCCACATCAATGGAATAAGTGGTGGCGTGGCCATAGACCACGGGGGAGACGGTGGCGGGCAGGGTGGAGGTGGGATTGCCGCTGGCATCCACGGCGTAGATGGAGGCGCCGCCGTAGTGGCTGAAGCGCTCGGTGTACATCTTGTCGTAGGGGTGATCAGCGTCCACGATCACGCCGCTTGTGAGGAAGTTATCCATGTTGTAGTCGCTGAAGTAGAGTCTCCACTTATCCACACCGTCGGCGGCGCTGCGGATGTCGTCATAGGTGGCGTCGTCGTTAATGCGGAGGCTGGAGCCCAGGGCCTGCAGCACATCGTTCTGGGTCTCGGCCATGTGCTTGGTGGCGGGATTCTTCTGAATGACATCGTAGTTCTCATAGTTGTCGCTCCAGCCGGCCAGGATGACCGTTCCCCCGGCGTCATTAAAGGCCGTCAGGGCTGCGAGCTCCTCTTGGCTGTAGGTCTTGGGATTGGTCTGGGCCTCAGCCAGGCGGCGGCTGGGGGCGGTGAGGACGATGGCCTTATACTTGGGGTTGGAGCAGGCGGCGATGAGATCCTCACTGGTGTTCAGCTGGACGGTACGGACACTGTAGTCTGCGGCGAGATTGCCGAAGTTGCCCATGCCGTCCTTATAGTTGCCGGACACATACTCATTATAATGAGAGGCGTCGATGCCGATGTAGACCAGCTTGCCGGCATCCAGCACATCCAGTTCGATGGTCTTGGTGAAGGTGTAGTCCTTGTTGTTCTGATTCACCACGGCGGTGACCAGGACGGTGGCAACACGGGCCTGGTCGGGGGTCCACTTAAAGGGAATGTCCAGGGTGCTGCCGGCAGCGATGGTGTAGCCGGCCGTGTCGGTGCCGATGACCTTGCCGCCAATGCTGTAGATCAGGGAGGTGACGGTGGCGTCGGCGTTCTCACTGTTGAAGAGGGTGGTGGTCAGGGTCAGCTCCTCGTCGGTGACGGGAGTGGCGGTGCCGCAGACCAGGTTGGAGATGCCCAGCTTCAGGCTCTCGCCCACCCACACGGGGGCGGTGACGGCCAGGTCGCCGTCTTCCTGGGTGACGCGGATGAAGTAGTAGCTATACTCCGGATCCAGGGTCACGGAGAGAGCGCCGCTCTTGAGCTCGGCGGGATCGTCCCAAACATGGGCCACCTTGCCGGAGTTGACCACTACCTCCACCTTGGAGATGGAATCCGTGCGGTCGGGATCGTAGACGCTGACCTCAATGTCCAGCTTGCTGGGTACCGTCTCAATGCTGGAACCCATCATGAGGTCGTTGACGGTGTAGCCCAGCTGCAGGTTCTTATCCTCGGTGGCGTACATGCGCATAGCACGGATGGCCTCGTAGATGCCCTCCTCGGTAAAGTTATCGGTGAGGATGACGTCCCGGGCGTCGTTGGCGTTGCCCCAGCGGCCCTTGTGGTTATCCTGGTTGTTGGTGGGGGCCAGGTGCCAGCCCTTATCCAGGGCCATGATGTACTGCTCATAGCTGGGATAGTAGCCGCCGGCGCCGATCTGACCCTCGCCGTTACCGACCTCCACCATGTACATGCGGCTGTCGATGACGGGATCCCAGTAGTTGAAATCCTTGAAGTTGCCGAAGGTGGTGCCGGGGTGGTTGAACTGGCTGATGGAGTCCTTGCCGGCTTCCTGGCTCAGCAGGGCGTAGTAGGCCTTCATGCCGGCGTCGGCGGTCTTGTTGTTCAGGGTGCTGTTGTTGCGGGAGACGATGCCGGGGGTATTGAAGGTGTTGATATGGCCGGGGCCGCCGGACCAGGTCATCTCGAAGCCGCCCAGGGCCACCATGTCGCCGGCATTGTCCTTGTTGAACTGGGCGATGGTGTCCTTGTAGGTCTTCCAGCTGTGGCTGGCATCGGAGTCCTTGACCAGGGTGGTGTCATAGAGGGCGGCCTCTACATTGGGGTTGGTCTTGGAATCGAAATAGTTGGAGTGGTCGGTGAAGGCCACAAACTGGACGTTGGCGCTGTCGGGCAGGTTTCTGATATAGCTCAGGGCGCTGTCCAGAGAGCCGGAGCCGTCGGAATACTGGGTATGGCTATGGAGCTGCCCGAAGTAGAGCTGATAGGTGGTCTTGCCCACGGTGAAGAACCAGCTGAATTCGGCAGACTTGCCGTCGGCGCGGGTGGCGGTGACCTTGACGTCGACGCGGCCATCGGTCATGTCGGCGGTGGGGGTGTAGGTGACACGGCCACCTTCATAGGCGGGTGTCACGGCCTTGCCGCCCACGGACATGGTGACGGTGGGGTTCTGGCCGGCATTGGCCAGGGCCACGGAGATGACGGGCCGCTTGACCTCGCCGGTCTGATAGCCCTGGACGGGAGTGGGATCGGAGAAGACGGGCTCATCCTTGACGGTGATCTCAGCGGTGGCGCGGATGGGAATGTACTTATTGTCCGTGCCACTGATGTTCACGGTGAGCTTATCGCCCTGTACCAGGGCGGCGGGGATGGTGACGGTGTAAACGCCGTCGCTGAGCGCCACATCCAGCGCCTGCGTGCCGAGCTTGGCGGTCATGTCACCCCGCACGCCGAAGGGGGCGTCCACGGTGAAGGTGAAGGAATAGTCCGTGCCCACATAGGCATAGGGCAGGTCGCCCAGGACCACGGCGGGGTTATTCACGACGCCGTCCGAGATCGTGCCCGGCCCCACGGGGTAGAAGAAGAAGGAGTAGATGGTGTAGTCGGTGACATTATACATGGAATAGACCTTGAAGCTGTCACTGTAATACTCCAGCCACTGGCTGTATCGGTTGTTAAACTTGGCGGTGCGGCTCTCCATCTCGTAGCCGCCCACGCCGCCGGAGCAGGTGCGGACCAGCCAATCGGCATCGTCGCTGGCGGTTTGGGTATAGAAAGCGTTGTTGCCGGTGCCGTTTGCGCAGAGGTAGCCGTAGGTCATGTTGTAGAAGCGGTAGTAGTCGCCGTTTTTCTGCACCTCGAACACCACGGCGCCGTTGGCGCAGACAGCCTTGCCATCCTGAATGGTGGCGGCGGCCTTGTTGATGGCGGGGCTGGTTTCGTTATCGTTCTGCGCAGCCAGGACCGCCTTGGCATTCTGGTTATAGATGACCACCTGGTCGCCCACGGTGGGGAGACCGCCGGGGGGCTGGTCGGAGCCGCTCACAGGGATGAACTGCAGGGTATAGAGGTTATCACTGGCTTCTTTATAGGTATAAGTGGTGAACTCCTCGAAGCCCTTGGAGCTGTTGACGAACCACTCCACATAATAGGTGGGGCGGTTGGCATTAATGAGATAGAAGCAGCCGTCGGTCTTGGCTTTTTCCACCTTCCAGGTGTCATTGACCTCGTCCAGGGGCAGACTATTGCGGTCTGCGTTCATGGACAGCTTCTTGCCGTCGGAGGTGGTGATGGTGTAGATGCCGTCAGTGGAACTAACCGTCCAAATCAGGTCGGCGGAGGGATTATCCACCTTGCCGTTGGTGACGGTGACATCCTTACCGGCCCGGTAATAGGTGCCGGTGGCATTGGCGGACATGGCCTTGCCGCTGCCGGGGTTATAGATGACATACTTGCCATCAGCCACCAGAGGCTGATCCACAGGGATGAACTGCAGGGTATAGAGGTTATCGCTGGCTTCTTTATAGGTATAAGTGGTGAACTCCTCGAAGCCCTTGGAGCTGTTGACGAACCACTCCACATAATAGGTGGGGCGGTTGGCATTAATGAGATAGAAGCAGCCGTCGGTCTTGGCTTTTTCCACCTTCCAGGTGTCATTGACCTCGTCCAGGGGCAGACTATTGCGGTCTGCGTTCATGGACAGCTTCTTGCCATCGGCGGTGGTGATGGTGTAGACGCCGTTTTCGGAGGTGACCGTCCAAATGAGGTCCTCGGCGGGGTCTGTCACCTTGCCGTTGGTAACGGTGATGTCTTTACCGGCGCGGTAATAGGTGCCGGTGGCGTCGGCGGACATGGCCTTGCCGCTATCGGGGTTATAGATGACATACTTGCCGTCCTTGATGGGGGCGGTGGGTCCCGGCTCGGGGTCGGGGGTCTCGCTGCCGGAGTCGATCACCAGGTAGAGCTGCTGCTCGAAGGCATCGCCCGTGCCGGTGTAGGCGCTCCAGGTGCCCTTGGAAGCGAACCACTGGAGGCGGTATTTGTCGGTGCGGGTGTCGTTGTCAATGTAGAAGGTGGCATCCTTGCCTGCAACGGCGCTGATCTTCCAGCTGTCGTTGACCTCGCCCACTGGCGTGCTGGTGAATGAGTCTGCACCCATGGCGAGTTTCTTGCCGTCGGCGTTTGCAAAGCTGTAGGTGCCGTCGTCATTGATGCCCACGGTCCACTTGTCCACGGCGGTAAAGCCGTCCAGCTTGCCATCCGCGATGGTCACATCGGTGCCCTTGTTATAGAAGCCGTCGTACTCGGTGGATAGGGCTTTGAGATTGGCGGGGTTGAAGATCACGACCTTGTCGCCATCCTGCAGGGTGGCCAGGTCCGTGACGATGCCGCTCTGGCGGGCGGGTGCGGCATCCAGGCGATAGATGCTGGGAAGCAGCATGGACTTGTTGGTATCGGAGACATAGTTCAGGAAACGAGGATTATTGACATTGTATAGAATACGTCCTGCGGACGTATTCGTACTGGCCACGGTGGCCAGTCCATTGGCATCAATGGCAATGGTCCATGTGCCGGTGCCGCTGCCGGTGTTATTCAGCGCCTTGGCGGCATTGGTATAAAGCTGCTTGCCGTCGGACGCGGTGAGCGTCCAGGCTCCGGCCTCACCGCCCAGGGTGAAGATCTCCACTTTATCAGCGGGGTCGGTGGGGTCGGTCTCAATGCTTGTGAGATACTTGCCGGACAAGCTGCCCGCCGCATAGGTTTTGCTATTGGCGGTTGCCGTAAGTATGATTTGGTCGCCGGCTTTCAGCTCGGAAGCGTCTGTTATCTTCGTCGCCTTTGGCGCCGGATCTGCCGCGAACACCGCTGTGGGCAGCAGCGACAGCAGCATGACCAGCGCCAGCAGGACGGACAGAAGCCGCCTGCTATGTCCTTTCTTCTTCAAAATCTGATCCCTCCTGTTCATTTTGCACGGTGGCCTGCCCCCGGGTCCGGCGCTCCAAGGGCGGTTTCAGCTCTCACTGTAACAGAGAAATGAAAAATCCAAAACCGCACTTGTGTAAAAGCTGTGTGAAGTGCGCAGATAGAAAAAGCCGCCTGCCCCAACTGCGTGGGGAGACGACCCTGCACAACCGCTGTAAGAAATGCTACTTGGAATTCCGTCGACCAGGACAGCAGGCTGTGAAGGATGCCGGGATACGAGAGCAAACTTTTTGTGTTGATGGAGATATTTTACCACATCCCGATACAGATTGCCACCGGTTTTTTTATTTTAGTGAAAAACAGCGGAAAAATTTTGCTTATCTTATGAAAAATGCCTAAACTGCTTCGCCGGAACCTGCCTCTTGACATCGGGTGGAGAAATTGCTATGCTGAAAAAAACGAGGACACGGAGGTTGCTCCTATGAAGAAATCCAAGGGGAAAAGCACAAGGCCGGACGCAAGAGCCTGGTGGGGCAAAAATCGTCTCAGCTGCATCATCCTGGCGGCGGCGATGGTGGTGTTTATTATCGTGCGGGCCCTGGCGGCGACCCATGAGCAGCCGCAGCCCCGGGGCGAGGATTACGCCGAATATGAGACCGCCGTCATCACCGATATCCTGTCGGACAGTACCGAGCAGGATCCCGTGTCCGACAATGGCTATCGGGGCGAGCAGCTGCTGCTGGCCGAGATCCGCACGGGCCAGTACAAGGGCGAGACCATGCAGGTCTATAACTATGTGGGCCCCCTGTACGGCCAGGCCCTGAAAACGGGCCAGCGGGCGGTGGTGCTGATCTCCACTTATTCTGACGGCAACCACACCGCCACGGTATATGAGTATGACCGGGCCGTGGGCCTGGCGGTGATCGTGGGCCTGTTTTTGCTGGCCACGGTGGCCGTGGGCGGCAAGGTGGGCGCAAAATCCCTGGTGGCCCTGGCCATTACGCTGGTGTGCCTGTTCTTTATTATGATTCCGCTGCTGATGAAGGGCGCGCCTACGCTGCTGACGGTATTTTTGGCGTGCGCATACATCACTGTCGTGACCATGGTGATCCTGGGCGGCGTGACCGGCAAGACCATCTGCGCGGCGCTGGGCACCATCGCCGGTACGGCTCTGGCCCTGCTGTTCGGCCTGCTGGCACAGGGGATCCTGCATGTTGATGGGCTGCGGCTGGCGGAGGTGGAGCCGCTGCTGCAGCTGCGGCAGACGGGCACCCCTCTGGGCCTGCGGGGCCTGCTGGTGGCGGGGGTGGTCATCAGCGCCCTGGGTGCGGTGATGGATGTGGCCATGAGCATTTCCTCGGCCCTGACGGAGGTGCATACCGTGGCTCCGGATCGCAGCGGCAAGGATCTTTTCCGCTCGGGCATGAACATCGGCCGGGACATGGTGGGCACCATGACCAACACGCTGATCCTGGCATTTTTGGGCAGCGGATTGGTGTTTATCATCTACCTGTGCTCCCTGGGGCTGGATCCCCGGCAGCTCGTCAGCTCGCCCTATATGGCGACGGAGGTCATCAGCGGCATCGCCAGCAGTATTGGCGTAATTTTGGCCGTGCCGCTGACAGCGCTCATCACATCGTTGCTTTTGGGCAGCAAGAAAACCACCCCGCTGGCAAAATAAAAGTTTCCCAATAACTGTAAAGCCCCCGGCCAACCGGCCGAGGGCTTTATAGCTTGTCAAAAAAGCCTCGCAGAGTTCGCGTCCGCAGACGCGAAAAGTTTCAATCATTTTTCACCGCGACATGCGCGTGGGGAAAAATACCTCTCAGGCTGCCAGTGTGGAATTTTGCCGCTTGCGGCAAAATTATGCGCGCAGCAGACTGCGATCCTTTTGTCGGAAAATTCCAAAGGAATTTTCGACAGTGTTAAAAGCCCCCGGCCAACCGGCCGAGGGCTGCTTTTATTGGTTATTGTTCGCCCTTGCGGCTTTTGAACACGGTTTCCGGGGCGTGGATCACCACCCGGGTGTCCTTCTGCACGGAGCTGGTGAGGAAGGCGTTGCCGCCTACCACGCTGCCCCGGCCGATGGCGGTATTGCCGCCCAGAATGGTTGCGCCGGAGTAGATGGTCACATCGTCCTCCACCGTGGGGTGGCGCTTGCCGGGCTGAGAATGGTGTCCGTCCCGGGTGGACAGGGCGCCCAGGGTCACGCCCTGGTAGAGCTTCACCCGATCGCCGATGATCGAGGTCTCACCCACCACGATGCCCGTGCCGTGGTCGATGAAGAAGTGATCGCCAATCTGCGCGCCGGGGTGGATGTCGATGCCTGTGTGGCTGTGGGCGTACTCGGTCATCATCCGGGGCAGGATGGGGATCCTCATTTCGTACAGCTCGTGGGCCACCCGATATACCAGGATGGCGAACAGGCCGGGGTAGGAAAACAGGATCTCCTCCCGGGAGCCTGCGGCGGGGTCCCCGTCGAAGGTGGCCTCCAGGTCCAGCTGGACCTTTTGAGCGATCTTGGGGAGCCGGGTCACCATTTCGGTGGCCAGCTCCGCGGCCCGGTTCTCCTGCTCCTCCGGCAGGGTCAAGGCGATCTGCCGGAAAAGCTGCTTTTCGATGCGCTCCAAGAGCAGCGCGGCATAGTCCTCCGGGGCCAGGCTCATGAGAGCCGCTTCCCCATAGTAGGCGGGAAAGATCAGCCGCCGGATGTCCTTTATGAGCAGGATCACGGCCTGCCGGTCCGGGAGCCGCAGCTTCTTGCCATACAGCGGTACGGAGCCTGTGTTGTAGGTTTGCGCCATGGCTTTGGCTGCGGCGCAGATATGGTTTTCACTCATCATAAATCACTCCTGAAACAGCGGTGTGGAAAGGTAACGGTCACCGGTGTCGGGCAGCAGGGCCACGATGGTCTTGCCGGCGTTCTCCGGGCGGCGGGCCAGTTCGCCCGCGGCGTGCAGAGCGGCGCCGGAGCTGATGCCCACCAGCACGCCCTCGGTGCCGGCCAGCAGCCGGGCGGCGGCGTAGGCATCCTTCTCCCACACGGGGAGCACCTCGTCCACCACGCTGCGGTCAAGGTTCTCCGGCACAAAGTTGGCGCCGATGCCCTGGAGGCCGTGGCTCCCGGCCTTGCCGCCGGAGAGCAGGGGGGAGGCGGCAGGCTCCACGGCCACAATCCGCACGTGGGGGTTCTTCTCCTTCAGGTAGCGGCCCACGCCCGTGACGGTGCCGCCGGTACCTACGCCGGCCACGAAGATGTCCACCTGGCCGTCGGTATCGTGCCAGATCTCGGGGCCGGTGGTGCGGTAGTGGGCCCGGGGATTGGCGGGGTTATCGAACTGCCCGGCCAGGAAGCTGCCCGGGGTCCGGGCGGCGATCTCCCGGGCCTTTTCCACGGCGCCGGCCATGCCGTCCTTGGCGGGGGTCAGCACCAGCTGCGCGCCGTAGGCCGCCAGCAGCTGCCGGCGCTCCACGCTCATGGACTCGGGCATGGTGAGGATGACCTGGTAGCCCCGGGCCAGGCCCATGGCCGCGAGACCGATGCCTGTGTTGCCGGAGGTGGGCTCCACGATGGTGCCGCCGGGCAGGAGCCTGCCCTCTTTTTCGGCGGTCTCGATCATTTCCAGGGCCACCCGGTCCTTCACGGAGCCGGCGGGGTTGAAGGCTTCCAGCTTGACCAGCACGGTGGCGGGCAGGCGGAGCTGCTCCATGTAGCGCACGGGCTGCAGCAGCGGCGTGTGGCCGACCAGTTGGGATGCAGAGCGATAAATGTTCACAATGATCTTCCTTTCTATGTGGGGCGGGCGGTGCCGACGCATCCAAAAATAAAAAGCAGAGGGTGCGTCATGCACCCTCTGCCGATTGGTGAACAAAATGTGTACCCGGAAAAATCAATTCTCCGGCGAACCAGCAGAACATACATGACCCAAATGCGCGCAACAACAACAGACCATACAGATGGCCTTGCTGCAGTTGTCCATGGCAAAACGGTTCATGTCCGTCCTCCTGCTTTCTTATGATGCCTTAGTATACGGAATCCGATGGGGAAATGCAACTGGCAAACTGCACAAAATATACCATATGTTTTTTATAGGCTATCCGCGTACTTGGCGAGGATGGCGTCGTAGACCCCATTGGCCCGGATATTGGCCAGGCCCTGGTCAAACAGCTCCAAAAACGGCTGATTCTTTTCGTCGCAGATGGCCACGCAGTAATCGGAGGCTGCCCCCTCGCTGCCGGGGACCAGCTCCAGGGCTACGCCGCCGGCGATGCTGTCCCGCAGGGCGGGGGTGTCCTCAAAGCAGGCGGCCGCCCGGCCCTTCAGCACCGCCGCGTACATGGAGTGGGAATCGCTGAAGGTGACGATGGAAAAGCCATATTTATCCTTCACGCTTTCGGCGTAGGCGGCACCCAGAGTGCCGGAGACCACTGCCACGGCCTTGCCGGCCAGGTCCTCCAGAGTATTGGTGTCGCTGCTGGGCTCCATGGCCATGCTCTGGGTCACGCCGTTATAAAAGCTATGGGAAAAGAACCAGCCACCGTCGATCCGCTCCTGAGAGCTGGCGATACTGCCCATGAGAACCTGAGCCTGGTGGGAGGTGAACACACTCATGGCGGTGTCCCAGTCCGAGGGCCGCAGCTCATACTGAAAGTTCTGATCCCGGGCGATGGCGTCCAGGAGCTCCACATCCAGGCCCACAGCCTTGCCGTTCGCATCGGCGCACACAAAGGGGCTGAAATCCCCGTCCACGGCGATGATCCAGGTGGTGCGCTGCTTTCTGTCGCCGCAGCCGGCCAGCAGGGCCGCCGTCATCAGCACACACAGAAAAAATGAGATGATCCTTTTCATAGAGTATTCCTCCAAAAACGCGGCTGCGCCGTCCCATGCCGGGCGGAGAGCAGCCTCTCCAGGTACAGTTTCTCCTTCATAGTATGACTTACCTATAGGCGCTCTATACTATACACGACTTTGCCGCGTTTTGCAACCGGGAAGTACAAATACCTGTCGGCGGGAAAAGTGGACTCAATTCCCGTTGGACCGGGCCAGCGTCACGGTAAAGGTGGAGCCCTTGCCGGGCCGGGAGAATACCTCGATCCGTCCGCCGCACAGCTCCACCACCCGCCGCACGATGGACAGCCCCAGTCCGTTGCCCCGGCTGTCCGGGTACGGCTCCGCCCGGTAAAACTTGTCGAAGATATGCCGCTGGGTCTCCTCGTCCATACCGATGCCGGTGTCGGAGACGGACACGGTGATCTCGTCCTCCCCTCTGCGCAGGACCACGGTGATCTGCCCGCCGGCGGGGGTGAAGCGGATGGCGTTGGAGATGAGGTTGGACCAGATATGCTCCACCAGCTCCTCATTGCCGTAGTAGTCCGCCGGGTCCAGGTCTCCCTCCACCGTCAGCCCCTTTTGCAGCCAGCTGCGCTCCTGCTGGCGGATGCACTGGCGCAGCTGCTCGTCCAGGCTGTATAGGGTCTTGCCGGAGACGATCTCCGTGTTTTCAAACTGGGTCAGCTCCAAAATATGCGTACTCATAGCCGCCAGCCGCTCCGACTGGCGCACGATGGTGTCCGTGTAGGTCCGGCGCTGCTGGTCCGTCAGGTCGCTGCTCTGCAGGAGCTTGGCAAAGCCCCGGATGGAGATGAGAGGCGTCTTGAACTCATGGGAAAATGTGTTCACAAAGTCCGACTGCAGCATCTCCACGCTGCCCAGCTCCTCAGCCATTTTGTTGAAGCTGCGGATGTACTCCGCCACCTCGCCCCGGGCACCCCGCAGCTCCACCCGGACGGAGTAGTCCCCGGCGGCCACCGCCTGGGTGGCGGTCATCAGCCGGGAAAGGGGGGCCAAATACCCCCGGAAAATGAAGATGGCCAGCAGGGCGCCCACTATGGCGCTGACGGAGAGAATGAGAATGGGCCACAGCAGGGTGTAGCTCTTATCCTCCAGATGCACCAGCTGCCGCACCAGCGCAAAAATGCCCAGCACCAGCGTGCCGTATACCACTACCATTCCCAGCACCAGCAAAAACATGGTCCATAGGAGCCGGGCCGGGGGATTCTCTTTTTTGACCTTATTTTTTTTCATCCTCGTCCTCCCTGGGCATCCCCATGTACCCAAAGCCCCGGATGGTCCGCAGCTCAAAGTCCGGATTGCCCCGGAATTTGTCCCGAAGCCGGGAGATGTAGACCTCCACGGTGTGTTCGTCCACCTCGCTGTCCAGGTCCCAGATGTCGTCAATAAGCTGGCGCTTGGTGAAAAGGGTCCGGGGATAGCTCAGCAGCTTCAGCAGCAGCATGAATTCCTTGGCCGTGAGCTGCTGGGTCCCCTGGGGGGTGATGACCTGCAGGGCGCTGCGGTCCAAAACCGTGCTGCCCACAGTCAGCCGCCGCTCCGCCGTGCTGCGGTAGCGCCGCAGCAGCGCCTCCACGCGCCAGAGCATCTCCTCCTCGTCCACAGGCTTGACCATATAGTCATCCGTTCCTGCCCGGAAGCCCCGGCGCTTATCCTCCTGGGTCACCCGGGCCGTCACCATGAGCACCGGCAGGTCACAGTTACCCTCCCGCAGGGTCCGGGTGAAGGCGATGCCGTCCATCCGGGGCATGGTGATGTCCACGATGGCCAGGTCGCACTGGAAATGGTCCATGACCTCCAACGCCTCCACACCGTCCCGGGCGGGACAGGGCTCATAGCCCGCCCGGCGCAGCACCTCGCACATGAGCAGGCGGGTACTCTCGTCATCCTCGGCTACCAAAATTCGAAACATGCGGGCCCCTCCTTAGCTTTTTTATGATTTTATCACATCCCGCCTGAAAAATCGAGCTTTTTTGAGCCTGTGTTGAGGTTTGCCGGGTATACTAAAATGGAAAAGAAGAAAATAGGAGGAATCGCTTCATGCCCAGACCCGTTTGCATCACCTATGACAGCACCTGCGACCTGACCCCGGCGCTGCTGGAGCGCTTTCGCATCCGCACCGTGCCCCTGACCATCCAGACCGGTGAGCGCATTTTCCCCGATGATGGCCACTATACCTCCGAGGATCTCTACGCCGACTTCCATAGGGACGGTACCCTGCCCAAGACGGCGGCGGTGAGCCCGGAGCAGTTCAAGGAGTTTTTCGGTGCCATCCTGGAGGAGGGCTTTGACATCGTCCATATCGACATCAGCGCGGATCTGTCCGCCACCTGCCAGAACGCCCTTATAGCCGCGGCGGAGCTGGAGCCGGGACGCATCCATGTGGTGGACAGCCGCCAACTCTCCACCGGCGGCGGTTTGCTGGCCCTGCAGGGAGCCAAGCTCCGGGACGAAGGCATGGCGGCCGGGGATATTGCCGATGAGCTGCGCCGTCTGGCACCCCACAGCGACACCAGCTTTGTGCTGGACACCCTGGAATATATGTGGAAGGGCGGCCGCTGCAGCGGTGTGGCGGCCCTAGGCGCCAACGTGCTGAAGCTGAAGCCCTGCCTGGAGATGCGGGAGGGCAAGCTGGTGGTTTGCAAGAAGTATCGGGGTACCATGGATCGGGTCTACCGGCAGTACATCGCCGAGCGGCTGGCGGGTAAGACCGTGGTGGAGGATTGGGCCTTCATCACCCACTCCGGCGGCGTGCCGGAGGAGACCCTGGCTCAGCTGACGGAGCTGGTGAAGTCCCTGGCCCCCTTCCGGGAGGTATTCGTGACCCAGGCAGGCTGCACCGTGTCCTCCCACTGCGGCCCGGGCACCCTGGGCGTGCTGTTCCTGCGGCAGGAATAAGAAAACAGAGCGATACAAGAGCCCAAAGCCCCGCCGGCATTCCCGGCGGGGCTTGCGCATGGAACCGGGCACAGTCTTTGCTCTCAAAAAAATTTCGCTCAGAATGAATATTTATTCATCTTTCTCTTGACAAACGCATTCTCTGTGCTATAATGCAAAGCAAGCTGAATAGGTAATGCTTCCCTTGGCACCGGCTGAGGGGTTCACAGGCATCCGTGACCGAATCGTAGGTATTCCGGCATCCGCCGGATAAGATTTGGTCATGGATGCCTATATTTTTTTACAAGAAAAGGAGAAATCGCTATGCACATCAAACCCTTTGCCGTGGAAGAATGGATGAATGAATATGAAGTGGGCGCGCGCTTTAACATCGCGGAGACCTGCGTGGATTCCGTGTCCCTGGACCAGCTGTTTGCCCTGACGGGCGAGGATAAGGAGAAGTTTTTGGCGGACTTCGCCGCCAGGCGGCTGACCTATGGCGACATCCTGGGCAGCCCCGCCCTCCGCGGCGGCATCTGCGGCCTGTATCACACCGTGCAGCCGGACCAGGTGGTGCCCACCCACGGCGCGGCGGGGGCCAATCACCATGTGTTCTGCTCCCTCATTTCCGCCGGGGACCGGGTGGTGAGCATCATGCCCACCTACCAGCAGCTCTATTCCATCCCGGAGGCCATCGGCGCGGATGTGGCCATTATGCATCTCAGGCAGGAGAACGGCTATCTGCCCGACCTGGCGGAGCTGAAGGCCCTGGTAACGCCGCAGACCAGGATGATCTGCATCAATAACCCCAATAATCCCACCGGCGCGCTGATGAGCCAGGCGCAGCTGCAGCAGATCGTGGACATTGCCCGCAGCGTGGGTGCCTATATCCTCTGCGACGAGGTGTACCGCCACCTGACCCAGACCGATGACTGGTGCCCCTCCATAGCGGACCTCTATGAAAAGGGCATCTCCGTCAGCAGCATGTCCAAGGTGTTCTCCCTGGCGGGCCTGCGCCTGGGCTGGATCGCCACCCGGAACGCGGCAGCGCTGAAGGCCTTCCTGTCCCACCGGGATTATAACCTCATCAGCTGCGGCCTGTTCGATGACGCAGTGGCCTCCATCGCCCTGTCCCACCGGGACGTGATGCTGAAGCGGAACCAGGCCATCGTCCGGGAAAACCTGGCGATTCTGGATGCCTGGGTGGCCGAACACCCGCACTTTTATTACACCAAGCCCAAGGCAGGCACCACGGCCCTGGTGTACTATGATTATGACATCCCGTCCTATGAGTTCTGCAAGGAGATGTATCAGAAAACCGGCGCCTTCGTCACCCCCGGCGACTGCTTCGAGCAGCCCCACAGTATGCGCATCGGCTATGCCTGCGACCGGCAGACCCTCAAGGATGGATTGGCGGCCATAGCCGCCTTTGCGGATACATTGGCATAAAGGAGGAACAGATCATGACAGAAATGACAGTATTGAACGGCGCGGCCATTGAGGAGCTGCTGACCATTCCCATGGCGGTGCAGGCCGTGGAGCAGGCGTATGTGGAAAAGAGCAAGGGGGAGGCGGCCCTGTGGCCCATGGTGTTTCACGAGTTTGACCCCGGCCACGCGGACCTGGACATCAAGTCCGGCAACCTGGACGGCCTGGGCTTCTACGGCCTGAAGGTGGTCTCCTGGTTCGGGGCCAATCCGGAGAAGAATCTGCCCGCCCTGTACGGCACGTCCCTGCTGTTTGACCTGGCTACCGGCGCGCCCAAGGCGC
Source organism: uncultured Eubacteriales bacterium (assembly GCA_963655625.1). Classification (GTDB taxonomy): domain Bacteria; phylum Bacillota; class Clostridia; order Oscillospirales; family Oscillospiraceae; genus Vescimonas. The sequence continues at coordinate 22,998 of CAVKFX010000049.1, forward strand.
TGCTGAATGCAGGTCCCATCACCGATTTCCGCACCGGCGCGGCGGGTGCCATCGGCGCCAAATATCTGGCCCGTCCCGATGCCAAAACCCTGCTGATGGCCGGTACCGGCGCCCTGGCGCCCTATCTCATCGCCGCCACGCTGTACCTGCTGCCGCAGATCGAAACGGTCTATGTGGCCGATCCCCACCATCCGGCCCGGTCGGCGGCCGCCTGCGCATCTATCGTGCCCCGGGTGGAAAAGCTCCTGGCCCCCTGCGGCGGCTGCCACGCGGAGTTCTTGCCCACTCCCGACCTGGAGACGGCCACAAAGCACAGCCAGGTGATCCTCACCGCCACCCCGGCCCGCCAGCCGTTTCTGCAGGCGGAGTGGGTGCAGCCGGGCACGCATATCAGCTGCGTAGGCGCGGATATGTCCGGCAAGCAGGAGGTGGACGGCGCCTTGTTTGCCTCTGCCAAGGTGTTCGGCGATGATACGGCCCAGTGCCTGTCCGTGGGCGAGTGTGAGGTGCCCTACAAGACCGGCGCATTCCCCGGCAATCTCTGCGAGATCGGCCGGGTCATCACTGGCGCGGCAGCCGGCCGCACCGCCGATTCCGATATCACCGTCTTCGACTCCACCGGCATCGCCCTGCAGGATATAGCCACCGCAGCCGCGCTGCTGCAATCGGCCCAGAAAACCGGCCAGGGCCAGACAGTCACCTTGTAACCGAAAAAAGCGTGCGGTCCGGAGCCCAAAAGGCTCCGGACCGTCCGCTTTTTGCTAAACCCATAGATTGCAGCGATCCCCGCAAAAAACAAGCACCCACCGAAGTGAGTGCTTGTAGAGAGAGTAAAATCAGCGCTTGCTGAACTGTCGGGGCGTTAAAAAATGTGCCAGCGGCACATTTTTAGCCGCCGACCGCAGCGGCTATGCCGCGAGGATGCCTCAGTTCCAAAAACAAGGACTTCCGCAGGAAAGCAGAAGTCCTTGTGTAAGGCACAGATATAAACTCAGCGCTTGGAGAACTGAGGAGCCCGACGGGCAGGAGCTGCCTTCGGCGCTCCCGGATTATGTCGATTTGGCTCGCCGCTGGCGCGGCAACCGCCAAATATGACAAAGGCCGCCCGTCAAAAAAACAAGCACCCACCGAAGTGAGTGCTTGTAGAGAGAGTAAAATCAGCGCTTGCTGAACTGGGGAGCGCGACGTGCGGCCTTGAGGCCGTATTTCTTACGCTCCTTCATACGAGGATCGCGGGTCAGGAAACCGGCCTTCTTCAGGATGGGACGGAACTCGGGGTTCACCTGCAGCAGGGCCCGGGAGATACCGTGACGCAGAGCGCCGGCCTGGCCGGACACGCCGCCGCCCTCGACGGTGGCAACGATGTCCACCTTGCCCAGGGTATCGGTGGAGTTCAGGGGCTGACGGACGACCATCTTCAGGGTCTCCAGACCGAAATAATCGTCGATGTCGCGGCCATTGATGGTGATGGCGCCGGTGCCGTTCTCAAACAGGTGGACGCGGGCCACGGAGGACTTACGACGGCCAGTACCGTACTTATAGGGATTCTTGGACTGATACATTCTTCTTTTCCTCCTTACTTGACCAGCTCGGGCTTCTGAGCCTGATGCTCATGCTGCTCACCGGCATAAATGTGAAGACGCTTCAGGGAGTCCTTGGTGACGATGTTGCGGGGCATCATGCCGCGCACGGCCACACGGACGGCTACCTCGGGCTTTTCCTGCATGAGGATGCGGTACTTGGTCTCCTTCAGGCCGCCCACCCAGCCGGAGTGGGTGCGGTAATACTTCTGCTCCATCTTGTTGCCGGTGAGGATGGCCTTGCCGGCGTTGATGACGATGACGTTGTCGCCGCAGTCAGCGTGGGGAGTATAGGTGGGCTTGCCCTTGCCGCGCAGCAGGTCGGCCACGATGACGGCGGTCTTGCCCAGGGGCTTGCCGGCGGCATCAACGACGTACCACTTGCGGACGATATTGCCCTTGTTTGCCATAAAAGTGGACATGGTGTTTTTCCTCCAGTATAATAATGTATTGCTTTACTTTTTCGTGCTCCCTTGGTAAAATCGGGAGAGAGAAAACAGAAACCAATGCGCTCAGCGCGCAACATTATTTATAACACTTTATCCGCCGCTTGTCAACATGAAATTGATTTACGGCGGCAACATCTGCGATTATCTCTTGTTTTCTTTGATTATCTCCTGTTTTCTCACGTTGCATTTTATGTTTTTGGAGGGATGACCCTATGCAGCATATTTTGGGCCTGGTGCGCCGTTGCGTGGAGGACTATCACATGATCGAGACCGGGGAGACCGTGGCCGTGGGCGTGTCCGGCGGCAAGGATAGCCTACTGACTCTCACGGCTCTGGCGCGGCTGCGGCGGTTTTACCCGGTGCCTTTTAACGTTCACGCCATCACCCTGGAGACGGGGACGCCGGGTATGAGCTTTGACGCCGTGGCGGACCTGTGCCGGGAGCTGGAGGTGCCCTATACCCGCATCTCCGTACCGGTGTACCAGATCGTTTTTGAGGAGCGGAAGGAAAAAAACCCCTGCTCTCTGTGCGCCAAGCTCCGGCGGGGGAGCCTGAATACCGCCCTCAAGGACCTGGGCATTTCCAAGATCGCCCTGGGCCACCACTTCGACGACGCGGTGGAGACCATGCTCATGAACCTGCTCTTTGAGGGGCGCATCGGGTGCTTCCAGCCGGTGACGTACTTAGACCGCAGCGGCATCACCCAGATCCGCCCCCTGCTATACTGCCACGAGGATGAGGTGCGCCGGGCGGCGGCAAAGCTCCGGCTGCCGGTGGTGCAGAATCCCTGTCCCGCCAACGGCTCCACCCGCCGCCAGGAGGTGAAGGAGCTGCTCCTCCAGTTGGAGGAACGCTACCCCAATCTGCGCCAGAAGATCTTCGGCGCCATGCAGCGCTATCCGCTGTACGGCTGGAATCTGGAGGAGATGGAGAAATAAAGGGGAGGTCGAAAAGGAAATACGGATTGCCGTTTCCAGATAAAAACGATAGGCGCACAGGGCTTCCCTGATAGGATGGGCAGCACAAGCGCGGAGCGCGTCGCGGATATAGACGCAGAGGCAATGCGAAAGCAAGACGTGAAATTTACTTATGTCGATTCGCGGGGTAAAGAGTGCCGTTGTGAACTGCATTCCGCTCGCGGAAGGATTCCAAAACCTTGGTTTTGGCGGCGTTCTTTCCTCTCTTTCTTTCGCTGCTGAAAGAAAGAGAGCCGCCGGAGGCATATGCGGGATAATGGGGGCGGCGCATCATCGCCCTCAGTCTGCCTGATGGCTGACAGTTTCCCTTACGCAGGGGGAGCTAAGAGAGGACGGATTGCCGCACCGGAGACATGTTTTCACGAAAAGCACGGTGTGCGGCGGAACACATGGGTCCCGCCCTACAGTGCATTTTTGCAGGGCAGGGCCCGTGTGCCCTGCCGGGGGTGCGGAGGTCAACGGACGGCGGGACCGCCAATATGTTTGTAGGAGCGGACGACCCTGTCCGCCCGGCCCGATAACGCAGCGCTTTGTAGGGCAGGGCCCGCGTGCCCTGCCGGCACGGTGGGAAAAAAGAATCCCCCAAGTCACGGCTTTGCCGTGACTTGGGGGACGGGGGATGCGGATTGCCACGGGCGCGGAGCGCCCTCGCAATGACATATTTACATACAATTTGCACACACCATATACATTACAATATTATGTAAGCACCCACTTCACCAACAGCAGCAGGCCGAAGCCCGGAACCCCCAGGATGCCGATGACGATGGCATTGAACCAGCTCAGCCCCAGAGATAGCCCCGTGACGGAGGTGGTCAGATTCAGCAGCCACAGCGCGCCGAAGCCCAGGGCGGAGTTGAACGCTACCTTCAGCGCCAGCTTCAGCGGTGCGGCGAACAGCCGCAGGCACACCACCACTAAAAATAGCAGCGTCAGCCCCAGGGCGATTTTTTCTACGACAGACATGACTTTCCCCCCTTCATGTTCCCTGCGGGCATGCAGGCGGGCTCTGCCGGCAGCGGGGACGGTTTGTATTGCCCCAGGGGGCGGCCCTGCAGGGCCTTCATCTTGCGCAGCAGGAAGTCGTAGCGGGATTTCAGGGCGTTGATGTCATAGATCCCTGCGTCAATGAGCCCCGGATCCGTGATAAAGTTGAACCGGGCATAGGCATAGCGCAGCTCCCGGGCGGTGTCCCACAGCTCTTGCCGCAGCTCCAGCATACGTGTATCGGAATTCATGGTGGCGGTTTGTTTTTTCATAGCGATCCTCCCGGCACAAGCCTTCGTTTCAGTTTACTGTCAGTTTGGCCATTTATGCCGGGGTTTAGTCGGTGCGGCATATTTTTTTCAAAGAAGGAGAACCTGTATGGATCACGAAGGCTATATGCGTCAGGCCCTGGCCTTGGCCCGGGCGGCGGCGGAGAGCGGCGAGGTACCCGTGGGCTGCGTCATCGTCCGGGATGGGCGGGTGATAGGCCGGGGCCGCAACCGCCGGGAGGAGAAGCAGCACACCGGCTCCCATGCGGAGATGGAGGCCATTCGCCAGGCAAACGAAGTTCTGGGCACCTGGCGGCTGGACGGCTGCACCCTGTATGTGACCTTGGAGCCATGCCCCATGTGCGCCGGGGCCATCCTCAATGCCCGGATCCCCCGGGTGTATTACGGCGCCCGGGACCGGGAGATGGGCGCCTGCGGCGGCGTGCTGAATCTGTTCATGGAGGATTTTCCCCAGCACCCGGCCCTGGTGGGAGGCGTGCTGGCGGAGGAGTGCCGGGCCGTGCTGACGGATTTTTTCCGGCAGCTGCGGAGGATTTAATACTTTTTTAATAATCTATTCTGAACTTTTTTAATAACCGGCGGCTATACTGAGTACTGTCAAAAGAACTTTTTCATCAATCTTCCTACCAAATAAGGCAGAGGACTTCGTTTGCAGGTCCCCTGCCTTTTGGTTTTTGCGGGGGCGAAACGCAGGGGCGCAGGCTCTTTCCTGCAAAAATCTCCGTAGGGCGGGGTGCCCTCACCCCGCCGCCCGTTAACTGCCTGCAGTTCTTGGCTGGGACCGTAGGCGCACCATAGGGCCCGCAGACATTTTTTCTCCTCCCGGCGCATAGAGATAGCGCCAAAGGAGATGGTACAGATGAAACAAGCCTTGACGGCGGGGATGCTGTGGGTACTATTGCTGTTTGGCGGCGCATGGATGCTGGCACCCCGGCCGGGGGCGGCGGAGCCGGAAAAAACAGACACGCCCATCCGGCAGACGGACAGCATGGACAGCCGATCGGTGCTGCAGGTCTATGACGGGGAAAAGACCGTGTCCATGACCATGGCGGAGTACCTGCCCGGGGTGGTGCGGGGGGAGATGCCCGCCACCTTTGAGCCCGAGGCCCTGAAGGCCCAGGCGGTGGCGGAGCGTACCTTCATTTATTACCACATGCAGGGCGGGCGCAAGGCGGCGCACCCGGATGCCGACGTGTGCATGGACTACCGCTGCTGCAACGCCTGGGTGTCCCGGGAGCAGGCAAAAAGCAACTGGGGCGATAACTATGAGGAATATGATCGAAAAATACAACAATCTGTAGAGGAAACGGACGGCCAGGTCATGCTCTATGAGGGCAAACCCATCCTGGCGGCCTTTCACTCCTCCTCGGCGGGGGTCACCGCCAAGAGCAGCGATGCCTGGGTGTCGGACCGGCCCTATCTGGTCAGTGTGGAGAGCCCCGAGAATGGGGACAGTGTCCCAAACTATTACAGCGTGAACACCTTCACTCCGGAGGAATTCCGGGAGAAGATCCTGGCGGCAGAGCCCGCCGCCGTGCTGGAGGGCTCTCCGGAGGGCTGGGTCACGGACCTGCAGATCAACAGCTCCAACCGGGTGGAATCCGTCACCGTCGGCGGCGTGTCCTTCCGGGGCACGGAGGTGCGCAGCATCCTGGGCCTGCGCTCGGCCTGCTTCACGGTGGAATGCGGCTCCGACGGCATCACCTTCCATGTGACCGGCTACGGCCATGGGGTGGGCATGAGCCAGTACGGGGCCAATGCCCTGGCCCGGGAGGGCAAGACCTGGCGGGAGATTCTGCAGTGGTATTACCGGGGCGTATCTATTGAAACCTGGGGAAAAACATGATATAATACCTGAGTTCACAAAATGTTCAGGAAAAAGGACACTTTCACGGTATAATATAATAGAAAAATGGCCTGTCGAAAAAAAGCCTCGCAGAGTTTGCCGGTGCGCAGGCTGCAAATCTTTTGCCGGAAAAAACCGGAGGTTTTTTCGACAGCCTCAAAAAAAGACCGCCCCGGCGGAAGCAAAGGAGGAGCCTTCATGGCACGCAATATTTTGGTGGTAGAGGATGACCGCAATATATCGGATCTGATCCGTATGTATATGGAAAAGGAGGGCTTTGAGGTGCGCAGCGCCTACGACGGCGGCAAGGCCATCGAGGAGTTTGAAAAGCAGGCGCCGGATCTGGTGCTGCTGGACATCATGCTGCCTGTGATGGACGGCTGGGCTGTGTGCCGCAAGATCCGGGAGACCAGCAAGGTGCCCATCATCATGCTCACCGCCAAGGGCGAGGTGAATGACCGCATCACGGGGCTGGAGATGGGGGCGGACGACTATATCGTCAAGCCCTTTGAGATGAAGGAGCTTATGGCCCGCATCAACGCCGTGCTCCGCCGCAGCGAGATTCCCGATGACACCAAGAAAAAGCTGGTGTTTGACAAGCTTATCATTAATCTGGACAGCTATGAGCTCATTGTGGACGGCAAGAAGGTGGACACGCCCCCCAAGGAGCTGGAGCTGCTGTATCACCTGGCCTCCACCCCCAACCGTGTCTACACCCGCAATCAGCTGCTGGACGAGGTGTGGGGCTTTGACTACTTCGGCGACAGCCGCACCGTGGACGTGCATATCAAGCGCCTGCGGGAAAAGGTGGAGAACGTGTCCGACCAGTGGGCGCTGAAGACCGTGTGGGGCGTTGGCTATAAGTTTGAAGTAAAGTGATGAAGAAGGAAACCAAAACCCGCTTCAGCAGTATCTACTGGCAGCAGTTCAGCCTCATCGCGGGCGTGGTGCTGCTGACGCTGCTGCTGCTGGGCGCGTCGTTTTACGCCCTGAGCTATAACTACCTGGTGGGCGAAAAGCGGGATGAGATGAAGGTGCGCGCCCAGCTCATCGTGCAGCTGACGGCGGACTACATTATGGCGAACGGGGAGGACGAGGCCCAGAACAGCGGCCTCAGCCGCATGGCCGGGGTGGCCAGCATGATGACGGAGGTGAACTTCCTCATCTGCGATGAAAACGGACAGGCCCTGCTCACCACCGATGACACCCTGGCCGGCAGGAGCATCCGCCTGCCGGAGGAGATAACCGATAAGATTCTTAATAGCGCCGATGGCTTCGAGGGATATACTACCCTGTCGGGCCTGTATAAGCTGCGCCAGTTTGCCGTAGGATTACCGGTGAAAACGTCGGATGGGCAGGTGGCCGGCATGGTTTTGGCCATGATCGACGGCAGCCAGCTCATGCGGCTGTGGCGGTCCTTCACGGGATTGTTTTTCATGATCTCGGCCATTGTGCTGCTCATCGCATTTGTGGCCAGCTCCTTCATGTCCATGCGGCAGATCCAGCCTATCAAGGAGATGCTCAAGGGCACCCGGGCCTATGCCGCCGGGAACTTCGACATGCGCATTGAGGACGAGGGCCGCTCCGATGAGATCGGCGAGCTGGCCCGGTCGTTCAATATGATGGCCGACTCACTGCTGGAGACGGAGCGCCAGCGCCGGGACTTTATCGCCAATATCTCCCACGAGCTGAAAACGCCCATGACGTCCATTGCCGGCTATACCGATGGAATCCTGGACGGAACTATCCCCCAAAAGGACGAGCGCAAGTACCTGCAGATCATCTCCGACGAGAGCCACCGGCTCAGCCGCCTGGTGCGCCGGATGCTGGACATCTCCCAGATCCAGTCTCAGGAGATGCATAAGGAGGATTTTGACCTGTGCGAGAGTATGCGTATCGCCCTGCTGAGCATGGAGCAGAAGATCAACCAGCGGGGCCTGGATGTGGAGGCGGACATTCCGGAGGATTCCGTCATGGTCCGGGGGGACAATGAGCTAATCACCCAGGTAGTATATAATCTGCTGGAGAACGCCACAAAATTCGCCGCGGAGAAGTCCACCCTGTACCTGGGCCTTGCCTGTCAGGGGGAGAAGGCCATCGTCACCGTGCGCAACACCGGCAATACCATTCCCGCCCAGGAGATCCCCCTGCTGTTCGAGCGGTTCCACAAGTCGGATAAGTCCCGCAGCGTGGATAAGGACGGCTACGGCCTGGGCCTGTATGTGGTAAAGACCATTCTCAACCAGCATAAGGAAAAAATCACCGTCACCAGTGAAAACGGCGTAACAGCCTTCAGCTTTACTGTGCAGATGGCAGACAGCGCCCGCAATTACGGGGAGGAACAGCAATGACAGATGAAAAGAATATCACGCCGCAGCCGTCCGGGGACGGCCGGGAGGTTGTCTCCTGGTATGTGCCGCCGGAGCGGGGGACCGAGGTGGTGCGCTGCTATGTGCAGCCCCAGCCGCTGCCCCGGGGCGTGCGGCCCCAGCCGCCGCATACGCCGGCGCCCAGGCAGAAGAAAAAGCGCGGCTGGGTCATATTTGTGATCCTGGCGGCGGTGCTGGCGGCTATCGTTGGTGTGACCGCCCTGGTGGTGTCGCTGACCGACGATGGGGATTCCTCTACGCCTGACGACGGCAATGCCGGCAGCATCGTGGATATTTCCGGCAATGAGGAATGCTATATCCCCAAGGCGCCGACGGCGGACGGCCAGCAGATGGAGCTGCTGGCTCCGGCAGACACGGAGCTGACCCCGGCGGAGGTCTATCAGAAGATGAGCGCCTCCACCGTGACCGTCCTGGCCACCGATGACCGGGGCAACACCTCCATGGGTACCGGCGTCCTGCTGACGGCGGATGGGTACATCGTCACCAACGCCCATGTGGTCTCCGGAGCCGGCAGCAGCGTTGTGGCGCTGGATACCGGCCGGACCTATGAGGCGGAGCTGGTGGGCTACGCGCCCGGCAGGGATATCGCCGTGCTCAAGGCGGTGGATGCTGAGGGCCTGACCCCGGCAGAGTTTTGCGACTCCGATTATTGTATGGTAGGGGAGACGGTGTACGTTATCGGCAATCCCCTGAATCTGAACCTCCGGGGGACCTTTACCAACGGGATCCTCTCCGGCCTGGAGCGGGAGATGGAGCTGGACGGCAAGACCCTCACCATGCTCCAGACAAACGCCGCCGTGAATAACGGCAACTCCGGCGGCCCGCTCATCAATGCCTACGGCCAGGTCATCGGCATCGTCACCATGAAAATGAGCCAAAACGAAAGCCGGGCCGAGGCCACGGTGGAGGGCCTGGGCTTTGCCCTGCCCACCTCCCAGGTGGCCTATGTAGTCAATGACATCTTGGCCCATGGGGAGTTCCATGGCATCCCCACCTTCGGCTTCACCATCGAAACAGCGTATGACGAGGACGGCAGCAGCCGGCTGACGGTCCGCTCCGTGGAAGAGAATACAGGGGCGGCGGAGGCCGGCGTGGAGCCCGGGGATGTGATCCTGGCGGCGGACGGCCAGCCCATCCACGATAATTGGGATCTGCTGGATTACCGCCGCACGGTTCATGTAGGGGATACTGTGGACCTGACCATCCTCCGGGATGGACAGGAGATCCACTGCTACGTGACCCTGACGGCGACCATGTAAGGCAAAAACGCGATTGAATCGAAAAAGGACGGATCTCGTGTCCGTCCTTTTTGCTTATAAAAAACTTTACCGCTCCGTTTATTTGTCGGAAAACGCCCCACAGGGCGGGCTGTTCTCACCCCGCCGCCGATGACCTCCGAACCGCCTGCAAAACCTGTCATTGCGAGCCGGTGACCGATGTCACTGGTGTGGCAATCCGTAATACCCCTGCTCTGCACTTCTTGTTACGCATCCGTAGGGGCCGGCCTCCCGGACGACCCGAACCGGACTTGCACCGCATCTTCTGCAAAGTGTCATTGGGAGGGCTCTCTGCGCCCATGGCAATCCGTAACCCCCGTCCCTATGTAGGGGCGGACGCCCCTGTCCGCCCGTCGGGAAACTTCCCTTGCCCCAAACAGGGCCGCCTCCCACCCGGCTTTTGCCATTTTGCCGGAATAAGCGGAAAAATTTCAGTGAAATATACAAAAAAATCCGTCCGTTGCTCTTGACGCATTTTCAAGGCTATGCTATAATTCTAACTTGCGTGGGTAGCATCCTGCGGATTTTGTTATGCACAAACGGGAGGGACCTGCGTGGAGGACACACACAGCCTGCATCCAAAAGTCACCGGCCTGCGGCAAACGCAGAAGGCTGTGGCAAAAGGGCTGGCAGCGCGGGTCTACCTGGCGTGTGACGCCGACCCGGCACTGACGGAGCCCCTTGCGCAGCTGTGCCGGCAGGCGGGCATCCCTGTGGAGCAGGGAATGACCATGTCCCGGCTGGGACAAGCCTGCTGCATCGACGTGGGCTGTGCCGCCGCCGCGGAGCTAAAACCCCAGTGATCCGTTCCATCCGGAATAAAATTCCTTTATTCCGTGGAAAATATAGGGAGACTTTCTCCCGACATCAATCTATAGAAAGGAGAAATTAAGCATGCCTACCTTTAATCAGCTGGTCAAGCAGGGCAGAAAGCAGGCCACCTACAAGTCCAATTCCCCCGCTATGCAGAAGGGCCTGAACACTCTGAAGAACAAGGAAACCAACCTTTCCGCTCCTCAGAAGCGTGGTGTCTGCACCGCCGTGAGAACTGCCACCCCCAAGAAGCCTAACTCCGCTCTGCGTAAGATCGCCCGTG